>CABVEH010000035.1 GCA_902497215.1 uncultured Eggerthellaceae bacterium
TGACTACGACGGGCTTCCCGGCATTCTGGAGGAAGAGCAGAAATGGGCCGACCAGGCCAACGCGCATCGCGCTGCCGCGATGGGTCTTCTGGCGGTGTGTGTGATCGTTGCGATTGCCCTGATCGTTTGGGCGCTTGTGATGTTCTTGCGCCACGGGAAGGAGTACAAGGCGTCGTTCCATGAGGAGTACTGGCGTGACGTGCCCGACCCGAAGGCACAGCCTCCCGAGATCGGCCGCCTCTGGCGCTGGGAGAAGGAAAGCCCCGACGACTTCACGGCCGAGATAATGCAGCTGGCGCACAAGGGCGCCATCCTCATGGAGAAGGGAAGCTATCCCGATGAGCGAGGGCGCCTGGTGGAGGACTACTGCATGGTAAAGGTGCCCGAGGTCGCCGACGCGGTCAACGCCGGGTCGGACCCCGTAGGACGGGCCGTGCTAGACATGCTGTTCGACAAGTTTCCCGCAGGCGACTCGGCAGCGACGGAATCGTCGCAGCAGCACGTATGGTTCGGCACGATAAACAAGTACGGCAAGAAGCACCCCGAGGAATTCAGCAGCGCGATGAGCCTCTTCCAGGCCACGCTTAGCCGCAAGGTGGACAACCTCGACTACTTCGAGGCGAAGGGCTCCATGCTGAAGATGGCCATGGCGACGATCGCCATGTTCGCGGCCATCGGCAGCGTCGTGCTGGGCTTCTGGATCGAGAACTTCGTGCCTGCCGTCGCGGGGGTCGTAGCCGGAATCGTCCTGTTCACGATATCGCGATTCATGAGCCGCATGACGCGCCACGGCGCCGAGGTGCGCGCCAAGGCCGAGGCGCTGAAGCGGTGGCTGACCGACTTCTCGGCGCTGGACGAGCGCCCTCCCACCGACGTGAAGGTGTGGGGCGAGTTCATGGTGTACGCCTACGAGTTCGGAATCGCCGAGCAGGTGATGAAAGAGCTGCGGCTGAAGGTGCCGGAGCTGTTCGTTGAGGAGGCCGCGGACTCGGTGTACGTGCCCTGGTGGTTCTGGTACTCGCCGCACTACATGCATGGCGCCGGGGTGCCTTTGGCGAACGCCCTGTCGAACACGGTCGCGAACACAGTGAGCACCGTCAACGCCGCACTTTCTTCCAGCAGCAGTGGAAGCGGAATGGGAGGCGGGTTCTCCATGGGCGGCGGAGGCGGATTCGGCGGCGGCGGAGGCGGCGCGCGGTAAAAGTGTACAAATGTTCGATATAATGATAGTATTGAATTCATGAAGACGGATTCGTTGTTCACAGAGGTCGAAAGCGCGCGCCGCATGGAGGTGGCGCCGCTTGCCGTGCGCATGCGCCCGCGCACGCTAGACGACGTGGTGGGGCAGGCCGACGCGGTGGGCGAGGGCAGCTGGCTTCGCAGCGCCATCGAGTCCGACACGCTCAGCTCCGTGATCCTGTTTGGGCCGGCGGGCACGGGCAAGACCTCCATCGCGCACGTCGTGGCCGAAACCACCAAGGCCACGTTCGTCGAGGTCTCCGCCATCGGCGGCACGGTGTCTGACCTTCGCCGCGAGATCTCGGCGGCGGAACGAAGGCTGGAAACGGGCGGGATCCGCACCATACTCTTCGTCGACGAGATCCACCGCTTCAACAGAAGCCAGCAGGACGCGCTTTTGCACGCAGTCGAGGACAGGGTGCTGGTGCTCGTGGGCGCAACCACCGAGAACCCGTTCTTCGAAGTGAACTCGGCGCTCATATCGCGCTCGCGCGTCGTCGAGCTGCATTCGCTGTCCGACGAGGAAGTCGGCGTGCTGCTCGACCGCGCGCTAGAAGACGAGCGCGGGCTTGGCGGCGCCTTCGCGCTCGACGACGACGCAAGGAAGGCCATAGTCATGCTGTCGGGCGGCGACGGCAGGGGTGCGCTCACCACGCTGGAACTTGCGGCCGAGCTGGCCGGCTCCGCCGACGCGCCCGCGTCCGGCGAAGGCCCATCGGCCGTCATCACCGAGGAGGACGTGCGCAAGGCCACGCCGCACCGCACGCTGCCATACGACAAGAACAAGGACATGCACTACGACGTCATATCCGCGTTCATAAAGTCGATGCGCGGGTCCGACCCCGATGCGGCCCTCTACTGGCTTGCCCGAATGATCGACGGCGGCGAAGACCCGAAGTTCATAGCGCGGCGCATATTCATATGCGCTGCGGAAGACATCGGCAACGCCGACCCACAGGCCCTGCTCATAGGCGAGGCCGCCTTCCGTTCTGCCGAGGTCATCGGCTATCCCGAATGCCAGCTCATACTTGCGCAGGCGGCCACCTACATGGCGCTCGCACCCAAAAGCAACGCTGCGTGCGGAATATTCGAAGCCTTGAACGAGGTGCGCAACGGGCCTTCGCGCAAGGTTCCCGACTACCTGCGCGACCGCCACAGGCCCGGCTCGGAAAACTACGGCGAATACAAGTACCCTCACAACTACCCCGAAGGATGGGTGCAGCAGCGCTACCTTCCCGACGGGCTCGAGAAGGGCGCGTTCTTCCATCCTTCCGAGCGCGGTTGGGAAGCCTACCGCACGGACGCAGCCGGTCGCGACCGCGACGACAGGTAACCCTGCCCAACTCGCTTCGTAACTCTCTTCTGCCCTGCAATTCACGGAATAGTTTCAGTGGGTGGCAGGAAGATTCCGCGTCTTGGCAACAGTGATATAAAATCTAGTAATTTACGTAGAAAGGCCGAGGCTAGGAGTGGGCATGGAAATCCTGGACGTCATCCTTCCGATCGTTTACATCGTCGTCGGGATCGCGCTTGTGTGGTTCGTCGTCGAGCTCGTCATCACCATCAGGAAGGTCCGCGACAAGGCCGTCACCACCATCGACGAGCTGGACCCCACGCTGAAGAACATCGAGTCGATGGTCAGCGACATCCAGCCCACCATCAAGAAGGTCGACCCGCTGGTCGACCGCGTAACCCTCACCGTCGACAGCGTCAACCTAGAGCTGATGCGGGTCGACGAGATACTCGAGGACGTCACCCAGATAACCGGCTCGGTGTCGAAGACGCTCACCGCCGTGGACAACGTCACCAGCGCCCCGGTCGACATCGTGAACTCCGTCACCAAGAAGGTGCGCAACAAGTTCCGCCCGAAGTACGCCAGCGACGAGTCGGTTGCGGCCGGCCTCGAAGGCGCGCCCGCGCAGAAGACGAACCCCATAGCCGACTTCGCCGACACGGCCATCGACGCCGCCGGCGAGGCGTTCAAGGAACAGCAGGTCAAGTCCGAGGCCCGCAAGGCCGAACAGCAGGCCCGTGAGTCGGAGAAGGCGGCCAAGGACGAGAAGATGGACGCCACGTCCGAGAGGCTGGCCGACCAGATCCTGGACGACGTCGACGCGGACGCGGATTCCTCTGCGATCGACAACGAGACGCGCGAAGCCTAGGTCGGAAGGCTGGAAGGCTACATGGGCAGGCAGACCGAAAAGCCGCAAGGTGGCGCAGATGCCCTGACAGACGGCTGCGCCGCGGTGGAAGGCCGGATAGGCAAGGAGTTCGTCGTTTCCGAGGTCGCCAAGAACAAGGTCAGGAAGGCCTTGTTCTACGTGTGGACCACCATCGGCATCATCATCCTGTGCGGCGTCGTGGTGTACCTCCTCAACATCCTCTCGCTTCCGGTGTCCATGCTCATATGGACGCTGATATTCGTGTTCTGCCTGCGCGGAATCGTGGCCGGGCTCGAGAAGCGCGGCGTGAAGAGGGGCCTTGGCACCACCATAGCCTACGTCGTCATGTTCGCCTTCATAGGGCTCGTGGGCTTCCTGATGTTCTCGCCGGTGTTCGGCCTCAACGACCAGTTCGCGAACCTCATATCCAACATTCCCGGATACGTCGACGGAATAGTCAAATGGGGCCAGGACATGACCGCCCAGTATGCCGACTTCTTCTCCAACGACACCGTGAAGTCGGCCATGGCCAGCCTTGGGGGTTCGCTTTCCAGCTGGGCGTCGGAGTTCGCGTCCAACGCCGCCAACACTGCGGTGGGCGTGGGCACCGGCGTGGCGAACGCGTTCATGGCCATTGGCTTCGCCCTGGTGATCGCCTTCTGGGTGCTGCTGGAGCTTCCCGCCATCGGCCGCGAGGCTACGCGCATCATGAGCCCCAAGTTCCGCGACCAGGCCCAGTTCCTGCACCTTACGTTCACGCGCATCCTCGGAGGCTACATAAAAGGCACCTTGCTCCAGTGCTTCATCATCGGCGTTGCGTGCGGCATCCTGTTCGCCGTTATCGGCATCCCCGATGCGCCTGCGCTGGGCGTCATCACGGGAACGCTCAACATCATCCCCATCATAGGGCCGTGGCTGGGCGGCATAGCGGCCGCCATCACCGCGGTGATGATCAGTCCCCTCACCGCGCTGATAGCCATCGTCGGCACCGTCGTCATCCAGCAGTTCGTCTACACGTTCGTGTCGCCCAAGATCATGTCGAACTCGGTCGACATCCACCCGGTGCTCACGCTGGTTGCCATGATGCTGGGGTCGGCCATCGGCGGCGCGATGAGCGGAATAATGGGATCGCTCGTGGGAATGCTCATGGCGATTCCCGCGGTCGCGGTGGCCAAGGCGTGCTTCGTGTACTACTTCGAGCGTGCGACCGGAAGGCAGATCGTCTCGCAGGACGGATTCATCTTCAAGGGAACTCCCACGAAGAACGGCGTCGCTGACCCGTTCTACGACGCGACGAGCGGCGGCCCCGACAAGGCTGACGACGGCAAGTTCCGCAAATTCATCAAAAAACACTTTTCCAATACTTCGTCCTGACGGACGAAGCATCGTCAGACGCTGCGCGGACGCCCCGGGGTGGCCACTCGGCGTGTGCGTTTGGCTGACGGGCAGTTTATAATGGCGGAAGCCATTCATCGCTGACGAAAGAGAACCTGATGCAATACATGACAACCGCCGAGATCCGCGAGGCGTTCCTGAAGTACTTCGAAGACCGCGGCAACAAGCGCATGCCCTCAAGCTCGCTGGTGCCAGACGACCCGTCGCTTCTGCTTACCAGCGCGGGCATGGTGCAGTTCAAGCCGTACTTCCTGCAGCAGAAGCAGCTGGAAGAACCATACGTGGGAACCACCACCGTGCAGAAGTGCGTCCGCACCAACGACATCGACATCATCGGCACCACGGGGCGCCATCTCAGCTTCTTCGAGATGCTGGGCAACTTCTCCTTCGGCAGGTACTTCAAGAAGGAGATGTGCGACATGGCCCTCGACTTCTCGGTGAACGTGCTGGGGCTTCCGAAGGAGAAGCTGTACTTCACCGTGTTCGAGGACGACGACGAAACCATCCAGATATGGAAGAACCTGGGCGTCGACGAGAGCCATATCTCCAAGCTGGGCGAGGACGACAACTTCTGGCGCGCAGGCCCCACCGGCCCCTGCGGCCCGTGCTCCGAGCTGTATTACGACCAGGGCCCCGAATTCGGATGCGGAAGCCCCGACTGCGCGCCGGGCTGCGACTGCGACCGCTTTCTCGAGTACTGGAACTGCGTGTTCACCCAGTTCGACGGCCAGGAGGACGGCACGCTCGAACCGCTGCCCAAGAAGAACATCGACACCGGCATGGGGCTCGAGCGCATCGCCGCCATCATGCAGGGCGTGCAGTCGAACTACGAGACCGACGTGCTGCGCTCGCTGGTGGCCGTGGGCGAGAGGCTGGCCGGCGTCAGCTACGGCGACGACCCGAAGACCGACCTGTGCCTGCGCATCATGGCCGACCATTCGCGCGCAATCACGTTCATGATCGCCGACGGAATCATCCCGTCGAACGAGGGACGCGGCTATGTGCTGCGCCGCCTGCTGCGCCGCGCCATCATGAAGGCGCACCTGGTGGGCGTCGAGGGCCACTTCCTGAACGACTACGTTGACGAGATAGTGCGCCTGATGGGCGATGTCTACCCCGAGATCGTCGAGAACCGCGAGCTCGAGCGCAAGCTGATCCTGGCAGAGGAGGAGCGCTTCGGCGCCACCCTGCGCCAGGGCAAGGCCTATCTTGAGGACGAGCTTGACGCCCTCGAAGGCGACATGCTTTCCGGCAAGATCGCGTTCGTGCTGCACGACACCTACGGCTTCCCCATCGACATCACCAGCGAAATCGCCCAGGAGTCGGGGATATCGGTCGACATGGACGAGTTCGAGAAGGAGATGGAGGCCCAGCGCGAGCGCGCACGCAACGCTGGAGCGAAGGACGCCGAGTCCGCATGGTGCACCTACGGCGGCATCTATTCGGACGTGCTGAACGAGGTGGGCCCGACGGAGTTCGTCGGATACGGCGCAACCCAGGCCACGGCGAAGGTGGCCGCCATAGTCAAGGACTGCCAGATGGTCGAGGTGCTTCCCGACGGCGAGCATGGCGAGATAGTGCTGGACTCCACCCCGTTCTACGCCGAGATGGGCGGCGAGGTCGGCGACACCGGCGAGATGGTCTGCGGCAATGCACGCATGAAGGTGACTGACACCACGGCACCCGAGGCCGGGCTTCACGTCCACCACGTCGAGGTCGAGGGCGGCAACGTGTCCGTCGGCGACGAGGTGGTGGCCATCGTCGACGCGCACAGGCGCGCCTGCATCGAGCGCAACCACACCGCCACGCACATCCTGCATTCCTCGCTGCGAGAGGTCCTTGGCGACCACGTGCGCCAGAAGGGGTCCTACGTCGGCCCCGACCGCCTGCGCTTCGACTTCACCCACTTCGAGGCCATGACGCCCGAGCAGGTGTCCCAGGTTGAGAAGCTTGCCAACAGCAAGATCATGGACGCCACGCCCACCAACATATACGAGACGTCGCTCGACGCGGCGCGCGCCGACGGCGTCACGGCGCTGTTCGGCGAGAAGTACGGCGACCAAGTGCGCGTCGTCGAGGCAGGGGAGTTCTCGCGCGAGCTCTGCGGCGGATGCCACGTGGGCAACACCGCCGAGATCGGCTTCCTGAAGGTGACGGGCGAGTCAAGCGTAGGCGCGAACATACGCCGCATTGAGGCGGTCACCAGCTTCGGGGCGCTCGACTACGTGAACCGCATGGAAAGCGAGCTTCGCGAGACCGCCTCCGAACTGAAGGTTCCGCTGTTCGACGTGTCCGAACGCACGGCGTCCAACCTGAAGAGCCTGAAGGAGATGCAGAAGCAGTCGAAGCGCGGCAAGGAGGCCGTCAGCGACGACGCCATCAACAAGCTTCTGTCGATGGCGGTCGATTCGCCCGCCGGGTACCCTCTGATAATCGCGCAGGCGCCGGCGCAGCTGCAGTCGGGCCAGCGCCATCTGTGGGACATAGTCCGCTCGCGCATGTCGGCCCCGGGCGCGCTCGTCATCGCAGGCTCCACCGCCGAAGGCAAGGTGGCGCTGATGGCGGCCGGAACCGACGAGGCCGTGGCCAAGGGGTTCAACGCCGCCGAGCTTATCAAGGCCATGGGCCCTGCGGTAGGCGGCGGTGGAGGCGGCAAGCCTTCCATGGCGCAGGCCGGCGGCAAGAACCCGGGCGGCATCGAGGACGCGCTGGAAATCGCCCGCAACATGCTGCTCTAGCTTGAGGGTGCTCGCGCTCGACATAGGCGAGAAGCGCACGGGGGTGGCGGTCAGCGACCCCGAGATGCGGGTCGCAACCCCGGTATGCGTGCTTCCGTCGCAGGAGGTGGCGCAGTGCGCCCGCACCTTCCGCGAAGTGCTGGAGGACTGGGACCCCGGGCTTCTCCTATGCGGCCTTCCGCGCACGCTTTCCGGCGAGGAAGGGCCGCAGGCGAAACGCATCCGCCAGGCGGCGGCCGAGATATCGCGTTCGTCCGGCATCGAGTGCGCCTTCTGTGACGAGCGCCTCAGTTCCCGCGAAGCCAAGCAATCGCTGCGCGATATGGGGTATGATGAAAGAAAGATGCGCGGCAAGGTGGACATGGTGGCCGCAAGCCTGTTCCTTCAGTCGTGGCTGGACGCCCGGGCCGCAGCAAGCGATTAGACATCCAAGGAGCCGCAAAGGTGCCAAGACATTCCAAGCAAGTGCCCATTTCCTCCAACAACAACCGCGCGGCGCGCAGTGCGCACGCCCGCGCTCGTCAGGAGTTCAAGACCTACGACACCACGCCGATAAGGCCCAAAGTGTCGAAGGCCCCCGTCATCGCGTTGGTGGTCATACTCGTCTCGGTCGTCGTCATGATCGTGGTGATAACCAGAAGCTGCGCCTACGAGCCCGAGATGCTGCCGTCCACGCAGGAGGCCGTGGTCACCGTTGCGCAGGGCGAAGGCGCGCGCGACATCGCCGACACGCTGCTGGAGGAGCGCCTGATAGGCAACTCGCAGCGCTTCGTCGACCTCGTGCAAAGCCGCAACGCCGCAGGCGCGCTGATTCCCGGAACCTACCAGTTCCGCGGGGGCACCTCCATGGACGAGATACTCGACGCGCTGCTGATAGGCCCGCAGGCCACGGCCGACACCCTCACCGTGCCCGAGGGCATGACCAGGCAGAACATCGCCAACGAGGTCGAGTCCGCCACGGCCGGACGCATCACTTCGCAGGAGTTCATGGACGCCACGGCCAACGCTTCCACCTACTCGTACGCCTATCCGTTCCTCGACAGCGCGGGCGAGAACTCGCTGGAGGGGTACCTGTTCCCGAAGACCTACGCAATCACGGCCAAGGACGACGCCACCAGCGTCGTCTACATGATGCTGAACCAGTTCCGCGACGAGGCCGCAGGCGTGGACACCTCGTATCCGCAGAGCCTTGACATGAGCTGGTACGACATCGTGAAGCTTGCGTCCATAGTGCAGAAGGAGGGTACGCCCGAGAACTTCGCCACCGTGGCCGGCGTGTTCTACAACCGCCTGAACTCGAACAGCCCCTACCTGCAGTCCGACGCCACCACGGCCTACGAGGTGGGGCACGACCCCACGGCCGA
>CABVEH010000036.1 GCA_902497215.1 uncultured Eggerthellaceae bacterium
CGATGTCGTCCTGCCCGCCGTCCTCGGACCAGGCAGGGAACGACACGGCCGTCGCGAGCGCGTAGCCCCCGCCCGAAGCGGTCACCTTGGCGGACTTCTCGCTGGTCCTGTCCAGTTCCGTGCTCAGCGTAAGCCTTGCTGGCTCCACTAAGAACTGGATGCTATGCGCAAAACACGATGCGCTTCTGGAATACACGTAGGCGTGCGCGAAATATTGACCCGAGGAGCTTCTGTGCTCCCCCGCGCTCGTCGTGACCATGTATGTCCCGTTGCCCATATTGGTAGCGCGATGCCAGATGATGTCATCCTGGCCGTTGGCGTCGGACCAGACGGGAATAAGAACATCAGTCACATCTGCTGGTATATCCGTGTCTTCATAAACGCAATCGATTCTGGAAAGAGTGACAACGATTTGCCCGTTTTTTCCATCGAAGTCTGCTGACATCGAATCAGCAGAAGCCTGAATGCGGGAAAAGTCAACATTTCCATCATCGATGCCGTTTACTCTCCCAAAGAAGAACTGAGCTGGCTGGCCCTTGATGTTCTTTATCCCACTGCTGTAGATGTTAAAGAATCCGATGGGGTCGCCTGCGGCGTAACAAACGCCATCGCCACAGTAAATGCCAACGTGGGAAATCATATTCACGTCGCTGCCATAGGTTCCACGCCAAAAAACCAAATCACCAGGATACGCATCAGATGGATCGACATACGAGCAATACCACGAATACATATTGCGCGCATTGGTATTGATATCTATGCCAAGAACCGTACCGTAAACATGGGAGACTAGTCCGGAGCAGTCAAACCCACCCTCGGACGGGTGCTTTCCGCCCCACTTGTATCTCCATCCATGAAAGGTCAAGGCATAGTTCATGATTGCTTCGAAACGACTTGGCCTCAAATACTGGGCGCTGATGCCATCCGTAGGAAGGAAGCGCGAAACGGCTTCTTCACGGGTCAGACCAATTCTGGCCTCTTCCGGAAACGGAGGCTCCTCTTCGAACATGGACTCTGAACCAGCAGGCATGCTTTCGGCAACGATTTCTTCGGGAGCTGCCGTCTCGTCGGACTCTTCGCAGGCGACATCTAACTGAATGGAGTCTTGCTCTGGAGGAGTCGTGAGTTTGTCGACATTTTCGGAAACATCGCCCGGATTGGCACCAACAGGTTCCTCTGTGATGGCTTCGCCCCGTTCCTCTGCAAAGCTAAGAGAAACGGGCGGCATCGCAAGCGCAATACCTAGAATAAAGGAGACAGAGACTCTTGCTATTTTCTTAAACTTCATGACGTTCCTCGCAAAAATGACTCGGTGTGGCAGCTGCCAGATCCATTTATTCCCCATTCACCTTGACCGAATTAGCGACTTCCAGGCTTCTTTAGAGTCGTGTCACCTCGAACGAAGTCGAACCGATGAACAGGAGCCGGCCGCCCACCTTGGCATAGACGTGGGCGAAGTACTTCCCGGTGCTGGCGTGCCTAGATATCGGCACCTTCGCCGTCCAGGCGCCGCCCGAGGGCGTGGCAGGGTACCAGACCAGGTCGTCCTGCCCGCCCGCCTCGGACCAGACGGGCACCGTGACCGACCAGGGGTCCGCGAACGGGAGGTACCCGCCCGAGACCGTGACCGCGGCCTCGGTCTCGGCGTCGTTCAGGCTCGCCGACAAAACGGGAGCGGGGACGTCCAGCGAGTCCTCCGTGCTGCCGGCGAAGCAGTAGGCGCCGTTCTCGAGGCGCACGTAGACGTGGGCGAGGAAGCGCCCCGACTGGAAGCGGTGCTCGGCGATGCTAGCCCGGACGCTCCACCTGCCGTCGCCGCCGAGCTCGGCCTTGTGCCACACGATGTCGTCCTGGCCGCCCTCGGCGAACCAGACGGGGACGTCCACCTGGCGTATCTTGGACGTGCCGGCGGACACGGCAAACCCGATGTCGACCAGCCCGGCGCTCCCGTCGGGGGACACCGCATCGAACGTGGCCGACGGGGCCGTCACCTCGAACGAAATGCTAGCTAACCATGAGTTAATGCCTGATGTAACTCCGTAAGCATGAACGAAATAGGTCCCTACATCTTTGTGATTCGAAATCGGAAAGGACAGTGTCCACGCGCCGCTAGCAAGCCTTTTAGCCGAATACCAGCGTATGTCATCTTGCCCGTTGTTTTCGGACCATGTTGGCAACGAAAGTGAAGTCGCTCGCGCAAAACGGCCGCCCTTCGCCGTGACCGTCACGGAAGTTTCGGTCGTGTTGACTTTTGCCGTCAACGACTCGGGAGACTCGGGCGACGTGTCACCAAGGTAGGTGGCACTAACGACAAAGTTCCCGGCGACGATTCCGACACCGTTGCTGTAGTAGGCAGGCTTGTCGATGGAGGCCTTGATTCTCACCGGATAACCACCTGTATACCACAGGACAGAACCGAGGTCATATGCCACTACGTTCGTGATCACGTTGAGGTGGTGATAGTTGTTGAAGTGGCTCTGCGACTTGTTTATAGGTGTGGAGAACGAAGTCTTTCCCTGGTTTATGTTGCTTTGAACGGTGCTTCTATAGGCAGACGTCCATTGCGAAATGAGGCCTTGGCGAACCAGGTAGCTGTTCGCCAAAGTGTTTGACTCGTAGCCACTGTTCGGGGAGTGGTCGGAATGGACCAGGGCCATGGTGGCATCGTCCAGGCCGAAGTACATATGGCGTATTACCTCGTCGGATGAATTGCCTCCGTCGTTCCACGTGGCATCGACCTGCATCCACTGCCCGTTGATACGCACAGCGGTCCATACGTGGCCGTTTCCTTCTATGCGACCGGTCTGTATGCCAACGCGTTTCAGAAGCGCAACGTATGCGCGATGATACGATTCGCAGGTCCCCTTGCCGCGGGTCAGCACGCCTTCCATGTTGCAATACACGAGGCTGCTGTCGTAGGTGCAATGGTCAAGCATCCAGTCGTGCAGCCAAAGCGCCTTGTCGTATTCCGTGGTGTTGCCTGCTTGGACGCATTCGGCCGCCACGTTGTCGGCCACCTTCCCTACGGACGGGTAATTGGGGTCGCTTACAGTGATGTCGATTATCTTGCGCAACGAGCTCCACGTGCCCGACCCGACGTCGATCACGTAGAAGTAGCCGCGATAGTACCCAGAGGCCGTGAACTCGAATTCGAGCACGTTCGACTCGACGTAACCTGGACCGCGCGACGGGTCATTTACGTACTGATAGTCTTCCTCCATCAGCCACATGGCGCTGAGCATGTATTTGTACTTGCCGGATCCGCCCGTGGCATTGAGCGTGAATTTTGTGTTGGTCTTGCACTTTATGTTCCTGTCGTAGGAAATCGTCAGACCAAGGGGGTCGTATTGCACGGGAGGGTCTTGAGTATCGGACACGTCGACTCCCAAGGCATCGAGCGCACCTATGGCATCGGCTGCGCCTGCACTTCCGTTACTTGGGTTGGCCGTTCCCGAGATGCTGCCTGCACCTTCCCGCAAGGCGCTGTATATGTCCTGCGGAAGTGCGCTAGGCTGCGCGGCGAGAAGCATGGCCACCATGCCGGAGACGATGGGGGCCGAGAGCGACGTGCCCTGCGTGGTGACGTATTCGCCGGTGTTGCTGGTGGTCAGTATCTCTTCGCCGGGGGCGCTGATGTCCTTGCTTGCGTTGTAGTCGCACCATGCAGAATGAGCGCCCGACTTAGTGAGGGACGTCACGGAGATGCATTCGTCGTAGTCCGAGGGATAGCACGGGGCGGTTATAGGCTTGTAGTTGTCATCGCCGTTGCCGCCCGAGCAGACGATGGTCAGCCCGTAAGTGTTCCTAAGCTTCTGAATCCAAGAGTGAAGCGATGCGTCGTCGGTGTAGCCGCCAAGGCTGAGGTTGATGACTTTGAGGTTGCTGACGGAGCCGTTATTGATGTATTCCTCGATCTTGCCCAGGGCATCGATGATATGCCCGGTGTTCGTCGTGTTGCTTGATTCGAACACGCGCAGCGGGAGCACGTTGGCGTCGTATGACACGCCCGCGATGCCCGCGCTGTTGTTGGCCTTCGCGGCTATGACCCCGCTGACCATGGTGCCGTGACCGAGGGAGTCTCCCCCGTTGCCGATGCTCGTTTTTGCGTCGGACAGCTTTTGGTTGGAAATGCAGTCCCACGCAAGGTCGACGAGCAGGTTGTCTTTCAGGTCGGCGTGGTCGAGGTTGCATCCGGAATCGACGACGGCGACCGTAACCTTGTTGGAAGCCTTGGCATACTGCCAGGCGTCCAGCGCGCGCGTGGAGGATAGGTAGTACTGGTCGGAGATGCGGGGGTCGTTGGTGAGGGTGGAGCTGGTTGCGAAGGATGCGGTTGTGAACTCGGATGAGGGTGAGGGCACGGCCGAGGTTGAGGTTTTGGGTGCGCCCGACCCTTCGGAGCTGAGTTTTACGGCCTCGGCAGCACGCTCGGCTGCCGTATCTATGTCGCTGACAGCGTCGAGGTCGATGTATTCATCGAGCGGAGTGGCCTCGTAATCGGCAAGCCGGTAAACGTAGTTCGGCTGCACGTAGGCTACGCCTTCGATCTGTTCCAGGCGAGCCACGGCTTCTTCCACGGTAGTGCCAGCATCGAGCTTGGCGAGGGCAATGTCGCCAGCGCTGTCGGTTGCCTGCTTGGTGGATGATTTTGCATTGGTGGTTGGGAGGTCGGCGTCTTCGACTATGACTTCCTGGGAAGCGATGCCGATGTCGTTGAGGGTTATGTCGGACTCGATGAGATCGGACTCCCCTACCATGTCGTCTTCGTAGACGATGATGACTTCACCGGGCGCATAGTCGCCTTCCAGGTTGGCCGGCTCGACGTCGAGGATGGCGTCGAGCGCGTCAGTCCTGGTCGGAGCATCATTTGCGCCATCGTTGTCATTTGGGCCTGCGGCATCGGTTTGGTCGTTCGATCCTTCGGAGACTAGCGCCGCATTTTCCGGGGTTTCTGATTCCGCGCCATCTGATGGTTCGGCGTCGCCTGACTGATCTCCGCGTTGAGGTGCTTCGTCTTCGGCTGCTATGCAAGCACTGCCTTCTGCGCCGGACGCGGATGTGGCAGATTGCGTCAGATTGGTCGCGTTCGCCAAGTCGCTTGCGGCCTCCCCCACTGCCGCGAAGGCCGCCGCAGGCATGAGCGTCACGGCCAGCATGGCCGAGAGCAGCACGCTCAAAACGCGATTGACGATTGTGCGTTGCGGTGTTCGACGCGTCATCGTGGTCCCCTTCGCTCCTGGACAGGCCCGTTCTGCTCTGCGTTCTCCCGCATATGCCGGTATGTCCGATGTTGGCGCGCTCGCCTGGCGAGTGCTGGATTCGCCGAGCGCATCATGCGCATTCCCTCTAGCACATGCAACGTGCGTCACGCCGACGCCTGACGCTTATCCCCTGTGCGCCTAGGCATCCTTACATGACATTATCGCAGGTGAAGTGCCACGGACGCAATGGCGCGCAGGGGTAAAACATAAAGAAAGGGGAACAAATCAAAGAGAAACTACAAGTGCGCGGTTGAACGAGATTACTCTACTCGTCTTCCTTGAAATGTCCCTTCAAGTCCTCAACTGATTTCACGAGGTCGTTTATCGAAAGATTGAGGGCGTATTCAAAAGGAGCCCTCTGAGCCAACTTGTGGGATGATTGATTCAGCATCGCCTTCTTGCTCATAAGATATCGACGCGTTATCCGTTCGCTTCCTTTCCAGTTAGGTTCTTTTCCGCTCGGAAATACCGCATCGATTTTATTCTTCAGAGTCTGCGTTTCCGATTCTTTGTACCACGGTTCATCATGACAAGCGTCATATAGCTGCTTTTCCACCCAAACCCTAAGCGCAATTAAAGTGAAAACTTTCGTGATGCCGCATTGAGCGAAAGTCGTATCGGAAAAAACTCCTTCATCAAAGCGATCTATATAGTTGGTCAGATAATCGTTATCGAAGGAATTGCCTTTTTGGTCTTTTAAGACGTCGGACGACCCATTGTAATGAAAGACTTCGTGCAACTCTTGACTCCCCGTAGCCTCTCTTGCACGAACGGCTTCGGCATATTGCGAAAACAAGATATAAAGCTCTGCGTTTTCTTCTTTGGTAGTTGCAATTATGGAGTCCGCACACAGGTATCTTTTGTCATTGTTTTTCGGCGTTAAACCCATTGATTTAAGCCTGACTTTGTTGCCCAAACGATCCATCGAGGCATATTCAAACCCACTTGGATCTTGCGATTGTGCGATATTGATACAATCTGTGTTATGCGTGAAAATCGTAATATGCTTTCCGTCTTCACGGTTAAGTCTAACCAGATCGAAAATGATGTCGTACTGGTTAGACTTATCGAAACTTGTAATAGGATCGTCCAGTACAAGCGATTTGGTATCGCTAGCCCTGAACTCGTACAAATGGACCAGAAGCATCATGAGTGATATCTCGCCGGTGCTGTATGTATCTACATTGCGAGGCAAATTTACAACAACTTCTTTATTCTCCGAATCGAATTCCACCTTATTTTCCGAAACATCGAGCTTAAGACATATCAGCCCCTTAATGGCATCTTCCTCTAATACCAACTTCTCGTAGAATTCATTCCTCTTAATTAGGAGTTTCTCCAATTTCTTTGAAATCGAAGCGATGGTTTTCTTTGCGCTTTCCATCTTCGAAACGTTATCGGGGTTGCCTCCGCAAATGCACAACGACAATATAGCCTTCTGATTTGACTTCTTTTCGTTGGCCGAAATATTCGATAGTCGTTCAATGTTCTCTTTTGCTTCCTTAAGGCTCATTCGCGAATGGCTGTTCGCATAATCAATCACCAGAGAATTCTCGCATTCCTCCAGCCGCCACAGTTTCTCCTTAATTGTTTCGAGAATCGGCTTGTCAGATTCCGCATTGCAGACTGGACAAACACAATCTTCGCCATCGACGACTCTCTCGAGCGCCTCTAAGGAATGAAGTATGTAATGATTCTTAAGCTTGGCTAAATCTTCCTTTGATTCCACGTATTGCTTTAGCCTCTCGATGTTGGCGACAAAGAACGCAGAATCTTGAGGTGAAACATCATTGATTAATTGCGAAGCCAGCCTTCCATCAAATGTCTTCAGGTCATCTTCGTAATCATCTTTTGCTTGGGGATAACCATTCAGAATCTTTTTAAAAGCTGCGGCAGTGGTGAGACCGAGCTCTTTGAACTTGTTTTTTATGTCGCATGTGTCAACTATCGACTTGACCTGGTTCTTGAGATCGTCGATTTCGGAAACATGGGCACCAAGACGCAACGTCCTCTTGGCACTCTTTGCAAAATCCTTTCTCATGTCCTCGCATGCAAGATAGGCGACATTGCCCAGATTTATTCCAGCGTCCTGTAGCACTTTGTATATCGTAGTTTTGCCAACCCCGTTCGGAGCCCATATTATTTGTGTTCGATCGAGGTCAATCTCGACGTCATGCAAGTCGAGATAGGTGATTTTGCCGAATGCTTCCGATATTGCGCTATCAGCCATCTTGACTCCTAACGGTGTCAGCTCCTGATTGCATGGATAGTATAATAATTAGCCAAAACCATATATATCAGGCTAGCAACCCAATGGCATTTATTTGGCCTTTCGCGTACTGAAATTATCTAAGTGCGCAGTTGCCCCCACAATCAGTTTTTCCTCCTCGGGAAGCCAATCGAAGTAGACTCTCGCAAATTTGTCGTCCTTGGGTTTACCTGTACGCGAACAAATGTGCGTCTCAATATTAATAGGAACGCCTTTGTATTCATCCTTGCGCTGCGCCATGAAATCATTTGATTTCTTCGTTTGTCGTCCTTCGCTTCGCGCATATTCGAAATTCGATATATCACCGAATTCTTTTGCGATATCGCAGTCTCCTTGGCACATCAAAGGATGAAGCTTCGTACACATGTCATGAAGAGCCATCCACAATGTAGAAGGAGTAGATTCACATTCGTCCAAGCTTTTCCATCCACGGTCTGAGAAATCAATTCTGTCGGGAAATGCATCGACAATTACTCGTGCAACATCATGACAGGTGCAAGGGATTCTATCCATCGCCCTTATGCATTCATGAAGATCCGTATCCGTATTTCGGTCATCACCAAATGAAGCCTCATACGCTTCGCATCGAGAGTTAAGCTCGTAACGCTCTTTCCTTAGCTGCTTGTTTTCTTCCGACAGAGTATCAATTTTGTCATCCTTAGCCTCTATCATGTCTTTGAGGCTAGCGTTCTCGCTTTCGAGTTCCGAAATGGGTCCGGCGAGTTCTTCCCACGCCCTGTCCTGGATGTCGATTTTCTCACGATAAATCTTCTTTTCCCTCGACGATTCGCGATTCAGTCTTCGCACATCTTCGAGCCTTGTTGCTGTTTCCCAAAAATGAACATCTTGCGCCAATGCGCGGCGGAGCATCCTGTATACTCCTTCTCGACCGATTCTGTGAATGTCGCCGACACGAATAGGGCGATGGCGCCTATAGTCCGTTTTCTTCTCGACATTGGGCTTTCCGGAATAAACTCTCACCATTCCGTTAGAACACCTAAGCTTGTGGTCATCGAGCTTCTGGTTCAACGCCTCCATCGCAGAAACGTCTGAAGTGTAATAGACGAGCGCATTTGGTCCTATATA
>CABVEH010000037.1 GCA_902497215.1 uncultured Eggerthellaceae bacterium
CATGCACGGCTTTCGGCGTATAAACGCGCGAGTTACGTCCGCGATACGTCATTTCTTCCAGCATCATCGCGCAACGTGCGGGGCATAGGCTTAGCCTAGGCAGGAAGTGAAGCGGATCGAAAGGCCGATCATGGAAAACGTATTCGACAGCAAGGTGATAATGGAAATCAAGGACGATGCCACCTGGTCGCGGCTGGTGGACGGGGCGGAGAACCCGGCGCGAATCCTCGGGCCTTGATCTATTCCGTGACGTTTACCATGCGAATGCCGAGGTAATGTACGACAAGGGCCCCGTCTACGGGATATCCGAGACCCCCTCTTTCGTTCTGATCGATGGGGGCAAGCTGAAAGAGAAGCACGAGGGATTCCTCGATGCCGACGAGCTTGTGGCGTTCGCCCACGGAAGCTACTCCGACGACATGGGCAAGCGCATGTAGCTTCAAGCCGCCCTTTTGAATTACAAGGCCCGAGGATTCGCGACCCGCGGGCCTTTTTGTATTTTCCTTGTCACGTTTCCGGCACGCGAATCGTTATATTGTGCAGAACGTTCTCAAGCCCCGGCCTTCGGATGCGCACCGCAGGCCAAACGCAGCAGAAACGGAAACGGAGCAAGGTGACACGATGCCACGAAGATCAACGACAGACAGGGTGGAGGCGCTCTTCAGGCTGTACGAGCAGAAGATGTACCGCATAGCCTACGCCATCCTCCACGACGAAGGGCAGGCCGAGGACGCGGTCATCGCCGCCTTCGAAAAGATTCTCAAGCGCGACGGCGTCCCCCGCAGGCCCGAAAGCGACTCGGCGGAGCGGCTAGTCGTTTCCGCCGTCCGTTCGACGGCCATCGACCAGTACCGCGCGAATGCCCGCGAAAGGCAGCACAGCATGCTGACGGACGACGTGACGGCGTGCATGCCGGCGACCGATCAGACGGCCAACTCGCCAATCGATGCCCATATCGAGCAGGAAAGCGTTCATGAAATGGTGGACGGCCTTCCCGAACCATACGGAAGCGTCATAAAGGAGCGCTTCCTGCACGACCAGACCGTACGGCAGACTGCGCAAACCCTAGGCATAAGCGAATCCAACGTAAGGAAGCGCCAGGAACGCGGGCTGAACATGCTACGAGACAGGAAAGGCAGGCTTGACTATGAGATCCCAAGCCTATAGATACGACAACGAAACGGCGTCCCCGAATGCAGGAAATCTCGATGCCCAGGCGCAGCACCGCTTTTCCGAAAGCTACCAGCAGCGCAGGCAGGCCCTTATCGCCGAATACGGCGGCATGCCGGAAAGCGGCTCGGCACCAAGCGCCTCTTCTTCGCGCTTCAAGTGGAGAACCGTTGCGATCGCCGCGGCTGCAGCCTTGGTGGTCGTGCCCGTAAGCGCCTGGGCCGTGGCCAGCAATGCCGACTTCTTCGCTGCCGCGTTCGGAAGCAATGCCCGCGAGAGCGTGCAGTCCCACGACGAGGTGCAGGGATACAAGGACGGAAATCCCGTGATGGTGACGTATCCAACCCGGGAATACGTCGAGGCCGACATAGACGCGGCAGAGGAGCTGCTTGGACCATACACCTCCACCGAAGAGACAAAGGTGGCCATCGGGGACCACACGCTCACGATTCAGTCGGCCGTGCGCGACAAGGACACCATGGTTGTCGGCTTCACGCTCGAGCGCCCGGGAGGAGTGACGGCCCTGCAATGGGACGAGCTCACGAACCAGGGCAAAGGCGCCTACCAGCCCAACGACGAGCCCTATTATTGGGACTTTGTCGGCGGCATCGATGAATCCAGAAAGGCCGAAGAGATAGCATACTGGGAAACTGCCCCCTACCCCGATGATCCCGTCGAGCAGAAGGCCTATGAGTTGGGCAAATTGGCTGCCGAAGACGATTTGACCTACAACAACTTTGCAGGAGAAGCCACCCTGGTTGACCCTGAAAAGAGCACCTCTGACAAACTTTACTGCTATGCCTACATAATTTTCACAAAGGCGCCGCAGGAAGGAGCTCCCATAACGCTGCAGGTTGGGAAACGATCAAATGAGGAAGATCGCGACTCGTCTTGGTGGGGAACCCCCTGCGATACCGAGCAAATCGTCGAAATACCCGTGAAAGACGCGATATCCGCACGAACTTTTTCTGCCGACGGAGTTGGAACGCTAGACGTCTCTCCCCTGTCGCTGCGATTCGAACATTCGGCGGAAGGCGGCATCGTAAGCGAAAGCACGGCAAGGACCAAATTCGACAAAAAGAGCGATCATCTCTGGGAGATGTCGTTCGAAGAATACTTCGCGCAATGCAATTCGGAAGTGGACATCGACGCATGCGATAAAATCGTCATCAGATACAAGAACGGGAGCGAATATACCGTGCTCGATGAACTATCCGACCTAGACAACACCACTTACGTGCAAGGCCGCGATAGTCGGCAGTCCGTCTGGATGTTCAACCGCTTGGTTAACCCCCAGGAAATCGAATGCATCACCATCAACGACGTGGTTTTCTCGTAAACGAAGAGGATATAGGTTGCCGTAAGGGCGCAGCTCGTCTGCGCCCTTTTTCACCTATCGGTGTGAACGTCCCCTGTCACGCCTCAGTTGTATCATTGGTTCCAGTAATCGCTTCTGAACCTGAAAGGACGGCCACCATGGGAGCCTTCTCCGATCGCGTCTTCGGAGTTGTCCAGCAGATTCCGCGCGGCAAGGTCGCAAGCTACGGGCAAATCGCCCGCATGATCGGCGCGCCCCGCTCAGCGCGCTACGTCGGGTACGCCCTGCGAGCCAATCCGGCCCCAGGGACCGACCCTGCTTCCATCCCCTGTCATCGCGTGGTGTTCAAGGACGGCCGCATGGCGACGGGCTTCGCCTTCGGCGGCCCAGGCGTGCAGCAAGAGATGTTGCAAAGCGAAGGGGTCGAATTCGACGACGAGGGCAGGGTCGTCATGGCTGACTTCCAATGGAACGGCGTCCCCACCGACGAGTCGGGGTTTCCCATGGGCCCTCCTGCCGACTTCGACTGGGAAGCCGAGCTCGCAGAACGCCCATGAACGACCGGGCGCATGCGTACGCAAAGACGGGTTCCTGTCGGCCGTCCCACATAAAGCACGCCAGCGCGGATCCTTCCCCACCCGAGGATCATTCTCAACAAACCCGTGACGGCTCGCCCCAATAAAGCCCATCGCACAAGCACGCGCTCTAAACTTGGCTCGACGGGTAGGAGCAACCATGAAGGCCGACGGCACGGAAACAGCAGGCGCACCCAGCATCACCTTCACGAAGCGCGGATGCTGCCACATGCTTGACAAGCATCCTTCCCTGAAGGCGCGCATCGTCCAGGCCATCGAAGTCCAGTCGGCCAACGGGATGTTCAAGTCCAAGTTCGCATCGAAGTCGCGCTGGCACGGCCTCCCGATCCGCGAGTGCCGAGTTAACGACAAGGGTGCGGGTTCGGTCCGCGTCGCGTTCGCCGTCGACAAGGCCAAAGCCGAGGTCCTCTACATCTCCGGCACCATCCAGAAGCAGGCCTTCACCGCAGAGCTGGAGCGTTTCCTCAAGGGGCACGCATGAAACTGATGCCGATAAAGCAAGCGCAGGCGAAGCTCGCGAACGCAACCGCCGACAAGGGGCTGAGGTCAATCAGGCTGAGCACCTTCAAGAAGGACCGCTCGCTGACGCTCAGGCGCGAAGGCGACGGCTGGGTTCTCGACGAGAGCGGCTTCGAGGAATCGACTTCCCCATTGCCTTCGGGGCCAGCTGGAAAGCGCATGCTAAAGGAAGCGTTCAAGCGCGAGTTCCCACGCAGCACCAGAGCCTACGTTGCGGAGAAAAGAATGCAATCCTAGCAAGCCGGCAAAACCTATGGTCCCGAACGAAAGACGATATACTCATCAACGCATGAGCACAGCTTGCAAGGAGCCACGAATGCCAAGAATCGTAGTCACCGACACAGACCTTGGAACCTCCGACCTCGTAAAGAAGCTCGTCGAGGGCGCGGGCATCGAATTCGCGTCCTACGACGACGCGGGAGACTGCGATCCCAAGGCCATCATAGAGCGTCTCAAAGGCGCGGACGGGGCCATAACCTCGTACGGGCAGTACACCGCCGAGGTGTTCGAGGCACTCCCTCACCTTAAGGTTGTTAGCAAAACCGGCACCGGAGTGGACAACATAGACGTGAAAGCTGCCACCAAGAACGGCACCGCGGTATGCAACGTTCCCGGATATGGGACCGAGGTTGTGTCGGACCACGCCATCGCGCTTGCACTCGACTGCATCAGGCGCACCAACGAGATCGATGCCGACATGCGCAATGGCGTCTGGGACTTCAAGCGCCGGCGACCGCTAGGCCAGGTGAAGGGGCGCACGTTCGGCGTCGTGGGGCTGGGAGACATCGGAAGCGCTGCGGCGCGCAAGGCACGCGGACTGGGGTTCGACGTGGTCGCCTGGGACCGCAAGGGCAAGCCGGGCACCAAGAGCGCCGACGGTATTCCGTTCGTGTCGTTCGAAGACCTGTTGAAATCGTCCGACGTCGTCAGCTTCCACGTGGCGCTGGTCCCCGAGACCAGGCATATGCTGAACCCGGGCAACATAGGTCTGCTCAAGCAGGACGCCGTCGTGGTCAACACCTCGCGCGGAGCCGTGGTCGACCTTAACGCCGTGGCGCGGGCGCTGCAGGACGGCAACCTTTGGGGCGCAGGAATCGACGTCTTCGAAACCGAGCCCGTGCCGATGGATGCGTCCATCATGAGTGCGCCGCACACCGTCCTAACATCGCATGCGGCCTACTGGTCGGAGGAGTCGGCGGTCGAGCTTCGCACGCGATGCACGAACAACGCGATCGCCGTGGTCCTGGGAAGAAGGCCCGAGGCCTGCGTCAACCCGGAGGTGTTGAAGGAACTAGCCGGCTGAGGCCGTGCGCTTGCGGCCTAGGCTGTCTCCGTGATCCTTCCAGCGTCGTCTATTTGCACGTTGGGAGACAGGCCTTCGAGGAAGTCGAACAGCTCGGCCTGCTCGTCCGGGTCGCCCAGGTAGTGGGTCTCGAACCCTTCCTGCATGCATGGAACGAACGACATCTCCTTCAGGCCGTCTCGCCCGATGCTCAGCTTGAGCAGCCCCGTGAATTTCGTCTCGTCGTTGAACCAGAAGTCGCCCAGGCTGTACACGATGGGCTTTCCGTCGACGTATTCCATCCCCTGAAGAACGTGCGGATGTCCTCCCACGACGATGTCGGCGCCTGATTCCAGGAACTCCCTTCCGAGCTGCTGCTGAAGGTCGTTGTAGTCGTTCGTGTCCTCGTCGCCCCAGTGGATGTAGGCGATCAGGTAGTCGCACTCCTTGGACGCCTGCTCGATCACCTCGTTGAACTCGGCCGTGTCGTAAGCCAGAAGGACGCCCGGGGAATCGTCCTCGGCCTGCGGGGTGTAGCGCATCTTCTCGGCGTTTGAGGCGCCCACGAATCCCACCTTTATCCCGTTGATGTCGAAGAACACCGGACGCTTGGCCTCGTCTATGTTCCTGCCCCCGCCCATGTACTGGATGTCCGCCTCATCAAGGAGGTCTGCAGTGTCTAGCATCGCCTCAGCGCCGTAGTCGTAGACGTGGTTGTTCGCCAGCGACACCAGGTCGGTGCCCATCTGCTTCAGCAGATCCATGCGCTCAGGGTCCGCGCGGAAGGTGTAGTACTTCCCGGCCAAGGGCTCTCCCCTGTCGCTTATGGCGTACTCGTGGTTCAGGAAGAAGACGTCCGCTCCGTTCGTGACGTCGAGGATTTCCGGAGAGACGCACTTGTCAAGTTCGCCGACCTCGTCGAAGTGGTCGAGGACGAACCCGTCCTCGGCGAAGCACAAATCGCCGGCGATGACTACCTCGGCGCGAGGGTCTTCGTAGTCGACGGGCTGTCCGTCGATCTGCACGCTGGCTGCAGATGCATCAATCTGCGCAGCTTGGGTTTCGCCAGAGGCTTCCGCGCCCTGGGTGCCCGAGAACTTAACGACCGCGCACCAGCCCACGGCGACGCAGAGCACCAGGGCTGCCACGACGAAGGGCCAGGTGCGTAGCCCCTGCGGCTTCGCCGTACGGTATCCTACCTGCTGCCTTCCCTTTGCCATCCGGCCCCTACTCCCCGCTCCTAAGACACTTCGAGCACTCGAATTCTTCGGTTGCAACCAGCCTAGCGTTTGTAGATATCGCTTCGATGCCCTATCTCGATAGCAAGCACAACCAGTTCCTCATCCCTTATCTCGCACAAGATTCGATAGTCGCCCACGCGATAGCGCCACTTTCCCGACCTGTTGGCAGTGAGGCCCTTGCCGTGCGCGCGCGGGTCAGAACACCCGTCGATGTTCTTCAGTAGCCAAGCAAGAATCACCCGTCGAACCCCAGGGCTCATTTTTGATAGCTGTTTGTCCGCCCGCTTGGAGAATCTAAGCTGCCACATGCTAGAGGTACTTTTCAGCAATTTCGGCAGCAGAGTAGGTCACGGGATCGGATTCCAGCTCCGCTTTGGCTTCTTCCCACGCCTTTAGGTCAAGCTCGTCTTCGATACGTTCGAGGGCGGCCTTGCGCATGAACTCCGAAACGGATGTGCCGAAGGCTGCGGCATAGTCGGATATGAGCGACTTTTCTGCGCCGTCCAAGCGGATAGTCATAGTCGTCGTCGCCATAACGTTCCTCCTATTGAGTGTGTGCAACATTGTAACACACTGATACTTGCTGAATTCAGAACGGAATGCCGGAGCCATATACGTTTAAGCCGATTAAAATCGCAGCCTCCGACGCGATGATGAGTCAAAGGTCGCACCCCGTCTTGTCGCCAGATAAGCCCCAAAGGAAGGGATGGGTCCGGGTCCGCTATAGAACGAAATCACGATGACCTGAGTTATCAAAAAGTTCACACAATGCCTTGGTATAATAATCCCACTCGTCGGGGTCGTTTCGGACGTAAGCCCAAGGGAGCCACTAGGCTAGCACGAGGCACCCGACTTGTTCTCTTTCCACATTGTCTTAATTTCCAGTTTTCTCTTGCCCCTCTGCACTGTCACCAGAAAGATATTCCCTTCAATATTCTTTTTGAGTAGGAACTTCCTGTTCCCCAACTTATCGGTATCGACACTTTCGCAGGTATCAAACTCATTCAAGACAATTGGAATACAAGCGAAATCTTTTGGCGTTATGGTTACTTGACCACGAGACTCTTCTGCCTTCCCGTGGCGTTTCATAATATGTCTGATATCGCTATCAGTTATGAAAACTAGGGATAGATCTTCAGGAATATATTCTCTCATTTCCTCGACCAGCTTAGCACTTACGTCGATCCCGATATTGATACGAGCATCACTGCCGCTCCAGACGCTTTCTGCGGCTCCCACCAAAAGCGACTCTTCAGGATAGTCGTTGGGCATATCTGTGCCTTTCTTTAAAACGCAATAAACACGATAATCAACGAAACAATGCTAGCCTCGCATTGTCAAGCGGCATAGCGCAGCAACCAATAAAAATGACGGAGAAATGCTCCCCGCCTAAGGGCGGACCTGCTATCTGCGTGCCCAGAGTAGAATCTTTATACCATCCTAGCGAAGACTCCGCAATGCGAGACAATGTAAAGCTCATGGGAATATAGACAGACGAAGGGGGCTTCGAAAATGGAGCGGCCAGCTTTCAAGCTTGCAGCGCCTTTTGTTTGTGAATCGCCATGCTAATGTCATTGACATAATCTAGAACGCCATGTATTTTATGCCATAGTTAACGCCCGAACGGTATGCATTGTACCTTCCTCGGGTGTTTCTAGTTCAAAGCGCCCGACCGGTGAGTATTTCACTTAAGTCCGGCGCTTTACTTGTTTGATGCGAGCCTCGATAACGATTATGCTTCGGCTGTCTCGACTATCTCAACTTCGCGCTCGATATAGTCTATGGCTCTTCGACTACTCTCCCATTCAAGGAGCTTCATTGCTTCTTTGCAATCACACCAGCGCTTCTCTTCGTGCTCCTCGCTTAATGCAATAGATACAGGTCCTTTTATATATGCCACGAAAGCATACTCGGGTATCTCAGTAACGTCCTTGCCCCATAGATAGCAATCTACGACATCAAGTACAGGTATCATTTTTATGTCTGGTAATTGCTGAATTTCACTAACATCTAAACCTGTTTCTTCAGCTGTCTCACGTATTGCCGCTTCAAGAGGCGATTCTCCATCCTCGCCGCCTCCCGCTACGCCTTGCCAAACGTGAAGGTCGGCTCGTTTGAGAAGAAGGTATTCTATTTTGCCTTTGATATTCTTGCAAACGAAAACAAGAACCTGATACGGCTCACGACCTGCAGGAATTTTTGTGCTTTGTTCCGACAAATGAATCCTCTTGTTTCAAGACAGTTCTTCGAGTTTAACAGACCTAAAATTGGACCCAAAACGTGAAATCAGGAGATTGATAAATCAAAAAGGCCAGGAGCGAAAAATGACTCCTGACCTCGGCGTTCAAATGGCGGGATGTACGAGACTCGAACTCGCGACCTCCGACGTGACAGGCCGGCG
>CABVEH010000038.1 GCA_902497215.1 uncultured Eggerthellaceae bacterium
TCATCGCGGCCGACGTGCTGAAGGACGCGGGCGGCTGGAAGTGGCACCTGCTCACCGAGGACATCGAGTTCTCGGCGTCGTCGATCACCGACGGCATGCGCATCGAGTACTGCCCCACGGCCGTGCTCTACGACGAGCAGCCCACCAACTTCCGCGATTCCTGGAACCAGCGCTTCCGCTGGGCCAAGGGCTTCTACCAGGTGTTCGCGCACTATGCCCTGGGGCTTGCGAAGGGCATATTCACCAACGAGCGCGGGCATCGGTTCGCCTGCTACGACATGCTGATGACCATCGCGCCCGGCATGCTGTTGTCCATCATCTCCATCGTGTTCAACGCGGTCATCCTGGTGCTAAGCTTCACCGGCGTCATGAGCACTGGCGTCGCGGTGGCCAGCTCCATCTCGTCCATATTCTTCTGCCTGTTCAACTACTTCATGTTCATGTTCGTGTTCGGCGTGCTGACCACGTTCGTGGAATGGAACAACATCCGCGCGTCGAAGGCCCGCAAGATCGGCAGCATGTTCACGTTCCCGTTCTTCATGCTGACCTACATCCCCATCGCGTTGGTCGCGCTGGTGAAGAAGGCCACCTGGAAGCCTATCGCGCACACCATTTCGGTCGACGTGTCCGAGTTCGCCGAGTCCGCCGACGTCTCCGACAACAAGGTCGTCAGCGCCTAGCGTTGCGGAGATCGGGCGTGTCAGGGGACGGGTGACAGAGGTCGGGTCTTTTGTCACATTTGCTTCAAGCAAATGTGACAAAAGACCCGACCTCTGTCACCTAGTCCAACACCTGGGCGAAGGTGAGGGCGTGCACGCTTTGCGCGCCTGCGTCGCGCAGGGCCGAGCATGCGGCGTAGATGGTCGCCCCTGTCGTGCACACGTCGTCAATCACCAGGACGCGCCTCGGAACGGTCGCCTTTTCCTTCAGCCGCAGCCTTCCCTTCATGTTGTCGATGCGCTGACGCCGCCCAAGCTCGCGCTGGTCGGCGCTCGAGGGGCGTTCGAACAGTTCCGCGCACTCCAGGCCGCATAGGCTGGCCAGCTCTTCGGCGATTTCCTGTGAATGGTCGAACCCGCGCCTGCGGAACGCTTCCTTGGAGTCTGGAACATAGGTCACGACGTACCCGTCGCGCATCTCGGAAGGCTTGACGTAGCGGGACGTCCATTCCGCGATCCTGCGAACGAGCCTCCGTTCGTCGCCGTCCTTGTAGGCGCTCACGATGCGCCTGGCTGCATCGTCCAGCAGCAGCGCATGGGCCATCGAATCCACGGGAAGCTGGTCCATGCCTGCGCTTCCAAGCATCACCTCGTTGCATTCGGTGCACTGGACGATCCCGTAGGGAGCCCCGCATCGCGGGCATGCCATGCATGCGTCCACCGGCACCAGCTTGCTTTCGCATTCGCTGCACAACACGTCGTCCCCTGGAAGGTCGCACACGGCACACCGCGTCGGCCACAGCAGCTCCAAGGCCACTTCCGCGGCGTTCCTCAACATGCTTTTCGCTATGCTGCCATCCATGCCGACATCATAGCGGCAGCACCTAAACGCGAACTAACCGCAAACTTACAAAATACTTCGTCCTACCGGACGAAGTATTGCCTGACGCTGCGCGGACGCCCCAGCGGTTCATCTTCGACCTCCAAGCCCTCCTCGCGTACCCAAGTACGCGTCGTCGGTCTTTCGCTCGAACCTGAACCCCTGGATGCGCCGCTCGCTCACTTTGGCCAATAATGCAGCTTTAGGAAATGATTAATATGGGACGGGAGCATCCGCCGCGAATCCGCTTGCGAGGCTGCGGCGTGGGTTTTGGAGGAGATGGGGTTCGAGGACTGTCTGAGGCGTCGCGAAGCGACGCCGAGTTCCGCAGAACCTCCGCCAAAACCTGCGCCGCGGGAGCCGAGCCCTGCGGAGAGCGCGGATGCTTCCGCTCCTCCCTTTATAACCTGCTTGCTCAACTTGCCAGTCTGCTAGAATTACCATTGCTTCTTCGAGTCTGTAGTTGCGGGACGCAATCCTAACTCTTGCGTCCTCAGCCCAGGGCAGATGCGGTCGAAAGGGCCCACGTAAGCATCCGGCGCAAGCCGTCGGCTGCGAGCATGGCGTATTCTAGATGTAAGCCGCACCGCCTGCGATTCAGGCACGGGGCCTGACAGGCGAGAGAGCGCGAGCGCTGCAGCCGCTTCGGCGTTGCGGTGCGGACCTCCGGTGCGCGAGTGTGGGGGCAAAGACTAGGTCAGTCGAGGAAGCGTTTCGATAGGAGGATGACCTTGAAGAGGCTATCTAAGGCAGTGCGCACGGCAGTTGCGGCCTGCATGGCGTTCGCGGTGTGCGGGGTCGTGGCCGGCTGCTCGTCCGGCGAGGAATACACCCCCCAGCTCGGGTCGCCCAAGATCTCGAGTCCTGCCATCGGCGAGGACGGCACGCTGCGCGTGGGCGTCAACACCAACAACTCCCCGCTTGCAGGCAAGAGCGGCGACCGCATCATCGGCATCGACGTCGACATAGCGGCGGCGCTGGCGGACGACCTTGGCCTGAAGCTCGGCATCGACAGTACGTCGAAGCATGACGGCTACTGGACATCCAGCCAGTACCTTCCCACGGGCGTGGTCCTGTTCGCTCCCGAAGGCAACGACGAGCCGGCCCCTACGGCCGACAGCGACGTGAAGATAGCCGCGCAGGTCTCTTCCAAGAGCGCGTGGGCAGTAACCAACACCTTCGGCGAGGACTCCCTCGTCTCGTCCAGCGACCTTGCCAGCGCGTTTTCCGACCTGGGGTCGGGCAAGGTCGACTACGTGGCATCCGACGCGATTATCGGCATGTACGCAGCCAGCAGGCAGGACGTCAACGTGGAGATCGCCGCCTTGCTCGACACGGCAGGCGGGTATTGCGCAATGTGCGCGAACGACAACACCGAGCTTCAGGAAGCCATCGGAAGCGCCTTGGACGGCCTGGTGTCGAACGGCACCGTCGACGTGATCGAGGACAAGTGGCTGGGCAAGCCCGTCAACTTGAACGGCATCCCCAAGGTGGCTTCGAATGCGCCCAAGTCTTCGAACGCAGAGGAAGGCGACGGCCAGACCACCGAAGGCGAGCAGCCGGAGGAAGGCGCCTCGGATGCAGGCTCAAGCTCGTCTTCCAGCTCGTCCTCGTCGGCTTCGTCGTCCGCAGGGAGCTCAAGCCGCTAGAAGCGGGCGCAGATCCAAGGAGAATCAATGACCGATCCAGAAATCAAGCCGTGCGCCCAGGCGTGCGGCTTTACGTTGTTGCACGACGAGCCTTTGAGCGAGATTGCAGGCCACGCGTACATCTTCACGCATTCCCGAACGGGCGCGCGCCTTCTGTATCTGGCCAACGGCGACAACAACAAGAGCTTCTCCATCACCTTCAAGACGCCTGCGTCCGACGACACGGGCGTCTTCCATATCCTCGAGCATTCGGTGCTCTGCGGGTCGCGCAAGTTCCCGGTGAAGGAGCCCTTCGTCAACCTGCTGAAAAGCTCGATGCAGACGTTCCTCAACGCCATGACGTTCCCCGACAAGACCATGTACCCGGTCGCGTCCACCAACGAGCGCGACCTGCTGAACCTGGCCGACGTGTACATGGACGCGGTGTTCCATCCCAACATCTATTCGAACCCCCGCATATTCGAGCAGGAAGGCTGGCATTACGAGCTGGAAGGCTGCGACGCGGAAGGCTCCGGCTGTGGCGAAGAGGGCGCCTCTCCGAAGGACGCCTCTGGCCCGGAGCCGGGCCTCGTCTGCAACGGAGTGGTGTACAACGAGATGAAGGGGGCGCTTTCCGACCCCGAGTCGGTGCTGTACGACACGCTGTCGGCGGCGCTGTTCCCCGACACGACCTACCGCTTCGAGTCGGGCGGCACGCCAGAGGCCATCCCCACGCTGACCTACGAGGAATTCCTGCACACGCATTCGCGACACTACCATCCGTCGAACAGCTACATCGTGCTGTACGGAGACATGGCTCCCGAACCTTTCCTGCGCCAGATAGACGGCTACCTCTGCGGGGCCATGGAAGGAACGGCGGCGCCCAACCCAATAGGGCTGCAGAGCCCCGTGGTGGCGGAAGGCGTGCGCAAAAACATGGCGACCGCCCCCGAGAACTCGTGCGCCGCTCTGGGGTTCGTCGCCGGGCGGTCCGACGAGCGCGAGCGCATGATCGCCGCGTCGGTGCTGCTCGACGCCATAATGGGGTCGAACGAGGCGCCGCTGAAGAGGGCGCTGCTCGATGCCGACCTCGCCGACGACTGCGACGGCTATCTGGCCGACTCCATGCTGCAGCCCTTCGTGGCCATAACGGCGCGCGGCCTTCATGGCGACCGTGCTGCCGACCGGCTGCGCGAAGTGGTGGCCCGGACGGCAGCCGACCTGGCCTCGGGCGGGCTTGACCTGGGGCTTGTGGAAGCCGCGCTCTCGCACGCCGAGTTCGTGATGCGCGAGGGCAGCTTCGGCTATGCCGACGGGGTGGTGCTGTCCATGTCGGCGATGAACGGCTGGCTGTACGACGACGACCCGGCATCCGCCACGGCCTACATCCGCTACGAGGACGCCTTCGCGTCGTTGCGCGAGAGGCTGTCGGGCGACTACTTCCACCGCCTGCTGCGCGAGCTGCTGGTCGACTGCGACCATCGCGCACAGGTGGAGGTCGTGCCGGTCGACGTCGACGAGGAGGCGGCCGAGCATGCCAGGCTCCAGGCGCTCGAGAAGGCCATGTCGCCCTCCGAGCTGCAGGCCGTCGCCGAAGAGGCTGCGGCGTTGCAGGAGGCCCAGACGGCCCCTGACGACCCTGCCGACCTGGCGAAGCTTCCCAAGCTGACGCGCGCCGACGTGGGCGAGGCCCCGGCCGAGCCGCCCTGCCGCATCGACAGGCTCGGATCGATCGACGTGCTGCGCCACGAGGTGGACACGCGCGGCATCGCCTACGCCACGAGATACTTCGACATGGAATGCGTTGCCGCCGACGAGGTCCCCTACGCCTCGGTGCTGGCGATGGTGCTGGGCAGGCTGGACACGGCGAAACATACCGCCGCCCAGATAGACACGCTCGTGCAGGGGAGGCTGGGGGCGCTCGACTTCGCCTGCGAGGTCTTCGACGTGACGGCCGAGGACGCAGGCGAGCGCGGGTGGTCCGCCAAGTTCACGGTGGGCTCGTCTGCGCTTTCCGAGAACGTGCAGGTGGCGGCCGAGCTTGCCAACGAGGTGCTTTCCCAGACCGACTTCTCCGACACCGGCAGGATCTTCGACATGCTGGTGCAGCGCAAGGTGGCCATGGAGCAGCGCTTCGCCATGGCGGGCAACGCCGTCGCGGCCGCCCGTGCGGCGTCGTACGCCTTCCCGTCGGCGGCTTTGAGGGAACTGGCCTCGGGCGTCGACTTCTACGTCTTCCTCAAGCACCTGATAGACGACTTCGACATGCAGAAAGAGACCCTTCCCTCGCGACTCGAAGGCCTTGCCAGGCGCATCTTCAGGGACGAGGGCTGCCTGCTTTCGTTCGCGGGAACCGATGCGGACTTCGACCGCTATGCCGAGGGCGCGCCTCTGGGCAACGGCCCAAGCGGCGCCTACGACGGTCCGCGCCTGGCCGCTCCCAAGCCGCGCGACAGGCGCGAGGCGTTCGCCGTCCCCGCCGACGTCACATACTCCGCCCTGGTGTCCGACAGGTGGGGCGCCGTCGGCGCGCCGCAGCTCACCGGCAGCTGGATGGTGGCTTCGAAGGTGCTCTCCTACGACTACCTGTGGAACGAGGTGCGCGTGGTGGGGGGCGCATACGGCGTCGGCTTCAGCACCAGCCGCACGGGAGCGAGCAGCTTCTCGTCGTTCCGCGACCCGCACGTCGCCGAGACCCTGGACCGCTTCCGCGCGTCCAGCGAATGGCTTTCCGGCTTCCGTCCCTCCGAGGACGAGTTCGAGGGCTACGTGGTCAGCACGGCCGCGTCGTTCGACAAGCCGCTGAAGCCCCGCGAACTCGTGCGCAGGCAGGCCACGATGCACATGACGGGCTACACCCGCCAGGAGTTCCTGCGGCGCAGGCAGGAAGTGCTCGACTCGAGCGCCGGCGACGTCAGGTCCTTGGCGCCCGCGCTGCGCGACATGTGCGACGCGGGTCATGTCTGCGTCGTGGGCAACAGGGACATAATCGAGCAGTCGGGAGCGGATTTGGACGTGGTCGACCTGCTCGCCCTTTGATTTGCACTATAATGTTGCGCATGAACCTACGCTCGGGCCTAGAGCCTGGGAATCAAGGTGGAAGACATGGCTGACCAAACCGACTTCAAACACATAACGGTCAACCCTGCGGAGTCCGACGACGTCGTCATCCATGCAGGTGCGCCCTATCCTGCAACCAAGCAGGAAGGCCGGCGCGAGCCGTCGTCCCCGACGCAATCCGAACAGCCGCAGAACGATGACGTCCAAGGCGCGGCGCCTGCCATGGCAGCTGCAGGGAAGGACGCCAAGCGGCCGTCTTCCGACGGTTCCGCGAACCCTAAGCCTTCGAAGCCGGCCTATCATCAGACCACCCTCGAGGACATCCAGAGCTTCAAGATGTCGAAGACCCAGATCGCGGTCATAATCGTCGCCCTTGCGGCAATAGCCGCGTTCGTCGTGTGGTACCTGGTTTTTTCGTAAAGGAGCGCAGATGAGCCCGAACGATCCCTCCGACATGAACGAGAACGTGTACAAGTCCGACGCCAAGCCCGAAAAGAAGCAGGGTGGCGCCCACGCCAAGGCGGCGCAGTCGGCCTACATGCAGCGCTCGTCGCGCATGCGCAAGGTGCTTATCGTGGTGATAGTGCTGCTCGTGCTGCTTCTGGCGGGAATCGGTTTCTTCGGGTTCAAGATCTTCCAGTCCGCGCAGGACGCCGCAGTGCAGCAGACGCAGGTCTCCGACGTCAACACGATCACCGAAGGCGACGCAGGCAACGACGCATCCGCCAACACGTCGAAGAAGACGACCGTCCCCGACCTGGTGGGGCTGCTTGGGCACACCCAGGAGGAGGCCATCGCCATGCTGCAGCACGGCGCCGAGGTCACCCGCTCCATGGAGGTCAACGAGGAAGGCAACCCGGTGCGCCTCGAGCTTCAGGTGGCGCTTGCCGACGAGCCGTCCGACTCGCGCAGCGGCACGCCTACCGTGTACCTGAGCCTGAACGAGGCCGGAGCGATAATCGAGACGGGCTACTCTGCGGCCACGTCGTCGCTGGGATACGGGTCGGTCAGCTTCACCGACGCGGTCCAGAACGAGCACATCGTGGAGGAGACGCTTGCCGAGGCCGGCCTCACCGTAAGCTACGGCACCGCCCAGCTTCCCGAGGACAAGATGCTGTATTCCACCTACGACACCGACGGCACCACGCTGGTGAAGGAGTACTGCTCGTTCAACGGAACCGGCATGGCCGACGGCGTCGAGCACGGCTGGGACGCCATCCTGTCGTACGACTACTCGGTCGCCAACGCCACCGACAACCTGAACGACACCATCCGCACCATATACATCTATATCTCTTAGATACTTCGTCCTACCGGACGAAGTGCATTCTTCGGGTAAAATACGCCGAATCCGTATTTCGCCCGAAGAATCGTCCGCCTGGTGTCGACCGAGCCGTCTCTTCGAAAACGAGAGCTCCCTTGCGCGCTGCGGCGCGTTGCTATAAACTGTTCAGGCTACACAAGCGGGTGCGAAAGCATCCCACCTGTTTCGGCGTATTTGGCAGCTGATGGGTTCCTCGAATAGACCGACTTGGCGCGACAAGCGCCGCACGTCATCGACGAACCTGCCGCTGCGCAGGTTTTTTGTTGCACGGGCGCGCCAGCCCTGCAGTTGAGAGGGCGAGACATCGCCCAGAAGGAGGTGAGCGCAATAGCCGCTCAAGAGCCAAGGCTCAACGAAGAGATCGCCATCGACGAGTGCCGCCTGATCGACTTCGACGGCAACCAGATGGGCGTCTTCTCGATCGACCAGGCGCAAAGCATCGCGGACGCGGCCGGCCTCGACCTTGTCGAGATCGCACCCAACGCCGACCCGCCGGTGTGCCGCGTCATGGACTACGGCAAGTTCAAGTACGACCAGGCCATCAAGGCCAAGCAGGCGCGCAAGAACCAGACCAAGATCGAGATCAAGGAAATGAAGTTCCGCCCGAAGATCGACGTGGGCGACTACCAGACCAAGAAGAAGCACGTCCTGCGCTTCCTCTCCGCGGGCAACAAGGTGAAGATCACCATCATGTTCCGCGGCAGGGAAATGGTGCACCCCGAGCAGGGCCTTTCGATCCTCGAGCGCCTCGCCGACGACCTGAAGGACGTTGCGGTGATCGAGAACCAGCCGAAGATGGAAGGGCGCAACATGCACATGCTGATCGCGCCGCTTCCGCAAAGCGCCAAGAAGAAGGAATCCGGCAAGGGCGGCAAGGAAGCATCTTCCGAGCCGGCCGAGGCCTCGTCCGACAACTAGACCGACCAGCGAAAGGAA
>CABVEH010000039.1 GCA_902497215.1 uncultured Eggerthellaceae bacterium
CGTTGCCCTTGAATGTCTTCGCACTGCTAAACTATCCTCGTCGAAAGGAACCAACATGACCGACGAAAAAAGCGCACAGGGCGACGCGGAGCCACAGGCGAAGCCCAAACCTATCCCGAACGGGATCTCGTCCAGCATGTCGGGCCCCGGAATCGGCGACGACGTCGCGCTCAAGCGGGCCAACTTGCTGAACGATGCGGCCCACGGCGACCCCAAGCTCGGCAGAAGGCCCTCTCCGGAGCCTTATGACCCCCGGCCAACGCGCCTTATGTACGCCAAAGGAATGCTTGCGGGCGCCGTTGTCATAGTTATAGTGCTCGTCTTCCTTATAGTCGCCGGCTCCGTCAGCCCCGTGTCTTAGAATCAACTCGTTCGCTTTTTGGAAAGGAAGCCATCGATGTACAAAGTCCATTGCCTCAACAACATCTCCCAGAAGGGCCTCGACCTGCTCACCAGCGAATACGAGCTTACCGACAGCGTCGACGACGCCGACGTTATCCTGGTGCGCTCCGCCGACATGCACGAAATGGACGTGCCGGACAGCCTGAAGGCCGTCGCGCGCGCAGGTGCGGGCGTCAACAACATCCCTCTGGACAAGCTTGCCGAGCGTGGGATCCCCGTGTTCAACACGCCTGGCGCCAACGCAAACGCCGTGAAGGAGCTGGTCCTCGCGGGCATGCTGCTTTCCGCTCGCGACATCATCGGCGGAAATGCGTGGGTCGTCGAGAACGCCGACGACGAGAACGTCGGCAAGGCTGCCGAGAAGGCGAAGAAGCAGTTCGCTGGCGGCGAGATAATGGGCAAGACCCTTGGCATCATCGGGCTGGGCGCCATCGGCAAGAAGGTCGCCGTCGCTGCGGATGCGCTGGGGATGGACGTCGTGGGCTACGACCCCTTCATGGACGCCCAGACGGCCGCGGGCATCGTCGACGGCCTGCGCTTCGTCACCGACCTGAACGACCTCTACGAGGCCAGCGACTACATCACCATACACGTTCCCGCCACCGGCGACACCAAGGGCATGATCGACCAGGCCGCCATCTCGAAGATGCGCGACGGCGTCGTGTTCCTGAACTTCTCGCGCGATTCGCTGGTCAACGACGCCGACATGGCCGCAGCGCTGGAAAGCGGCAAGGTCGCGCGCTACGTGTCCGATTTCGCGAACCCTGCGGTCGTGAAGATGTCGAACGCCATCGTCCTTCCGCACCTTGGCGCATCAACCGAGGAAGCCGAGGACAACTGCGCGATCATGGCCGTCAACGAAGTCATGGACTACCTGGCCAACGGCACCAAAACCCACTGCGTCAATCTGTAGCTAGAATCCGATATAGTCCCGCTTGACCTGTCCGGAGGGGTTCCTTTCAAGGGACCCCTCTTCGCTTGCGCGCTTGAGCGCCTCACGCAGCGCGTCGCGGTCGATGTCGGCACCAAGTGGCCCGCGGGCACGGTCCTCCACCATGGTCAGCAGCTCTTGCTGCGTGTGGATGTCCATCTTCTTGTATATGTGGTTGATATGCGTCTTGGCGGTGCTCTTGGACACGCACAGCTTGTCAGTTATGAAGGCGGCGTTGTGCCCCTTCGCCAGCAGGAAGAACACTTCCTTCTCGCGGACCGAAAGCCCGTAGGTGTCGGACAGCTCGTCGCAACGGCGCACGAAGCTGCCCTTTTCCTCGCGAACAGGCTGCTCTTGGGCGTCTTCCTCTACGTTGACGGAGGCGGCGTTTTCGTCTTCCGTCCTGCTTGGCCCGCCGTCGGTTTCGTGCTCGGACTCGGAATACGCAAGCTCCTCGCTTGGTGCGCCAGCGTCTTCCGCGCGACGGCTGCTTTGCAGCATGTCGCTCAAGGCGCTCGAGAACAGCTCGCGCATCTCGCGGTAGCGGGGCGACACGGCATATGCGAGCGAAAGGATCACGCATAGCAGCAGGGCCAGCAACGTGATGTTGCATATCGTGCATATCTCGCTGCTGGGAGCCTCTAGGGGGCTCAGAGAGCCCATGACGGCAAGCATCATGCCTGGATCGTCCGACAACAGCGCATTGGCCAGAACGCACCCGGCGATCGAAGTCGCCTGCATCAGCCCGTACCCTGTGCCGAAGACGAATATGGACGACCCGTTCAGGCTGCGTGCGATGCTTGCAAGGAATATCCACAGCAGTGCGGCGAGGCAGACGAACCCAAGCACGGTGAAGAAGGCGGACAGCAGCTCCAGGCTTCCCGTCAGCGTGACCATGCATGCTATTCCCAGGAATACCACGGGGGTAACCACCCGGAACAGGGAATCCCACAGGGTTTCCTTCTTCGAGGCGGCAATGACGAGCATGAACAGAAGCACGCCTGCTATGCAGCTTCCGGCCAGCACCAGCTCGATGGTTATGCCTCCGGACAGAAGCCTGTCGGCGCATACGACCCTCAGCGCGCCCATCACTATTCCGAACAGCATCATGCTTGCCACGAACTTGCGCAGGTAGGCAAGCAGGTATCCGGAATCGATTCCCGATTCCGCGGAACCCGGTTCGGAATGCGTCCTTTTCCAAAACGCGACGGACATGAGTATCGGCATAAGCGCGGAAACGAAACCCGCAGCGGGGGAGGGAACCCAGTTCACGAAGGCGACGGCGCATATGAATCCCAGCGCAACCGACACCGCCGTGTCTAGGACGCAGGTTGCAAACTCGAAGCGCGCGAACGCGTTTCCCAACAATATGACGAACATGCTTGCGCAAGCTCCCATGCAGAGCGCCGCCAACGCGACGCCCGGCACGTAGGACCCGGCGCCCAGCTGGAGCATCAAGGTGCCTGCAGTCCCAAGCGTTCCAGCGATTGCGACGGAGCGCTTCTTCTCGAAGAAGGGGGCGACTTGCCTGCGAAGCAATCCAAAGGCGACCAGAAGGGCCGCCGAGGCGGCCAGGAACACGTACACGAGAACCGCATGATTCGACTGCGCGAGGGGAACGAAGACCCCGGCGGCGTCGCTTCCGAACGTTTTGGTGGCGCTGAACACGGACATGTACAACCACGCCTGGTATAGCGCGAAGGTCATCCCCAATATATTGAAGTATCCGACGCTCTGAGGGCCGTCGGAGTTCCTTCCGAAGCTTAATGTGATTCTTGCGGATTTCGGTGCCACGTAGTTCCCAGTCAACCTTTCCAGGGCTTTTCCACCAAGAAGAATAAAAACGCTCTGAACAGGGATTATAGAAATACTCAACCCTAAAATCAACCTCGGAGGTTGATGCCGAAATCTCAAAAACAATCTTTCGATATGATGGCGCTTTCGAACGCCTTGGCCTATAGTGTTCGGCAACCGTTAGCCACGGTTGTCCACTTTTCGCCAAAATGGCGCCCAAGCGTTCAACTAGGGAGGGACGCGAAGGCATCGTCTAGGCAGCGCGCACATATCCTATATATATGCGTGTATGAAGCGTGGGCAAGAAAACGCGAGAAAGAAGGAAAGTATGGCTTACAGCAAAGAGTGGCGAGTCGAGCGTTCCGACGGCACCGTCGCTACACGCTCCAACACCTGGTCTCCTCCGGGATCTCACCCCGTAGGATACGGCGTCAAGGTCATCACCGATGGCCCTGGCATGGATGCCAAGCTGCTCCGCATCGAGGGCGACGAGGACAACCCCATCACCACTGGGCGCGTCAACGCTCTTAACCTTGCTCTGCGCGAGTACACCTACGCTCCCAACCGCGTCATCCACCCGATGAAGCGCGCCCGCGAGGATCGCGGCAAGATGAAGTGGGAGCAGACCACCTGGGACGAGGCCATCGACACCATCTGCGAGAAGGTCCGTTACTTCCAGACCACCTACGGCCCCGAGTCCATCGTCTGCTTCGGCGGCACCGGCCGTGAGGCTTGCATCTTCTACTATGCTCTTACGTTCTCCGTCCTGCAGTCGCCCAACTGCTGCTACACGCAGTCCGGTTGGTCCTGCTACGGACCTCGTTGCTCCATCGCCGACTACGTTCTCGGCGCTGGCTACCCCGAGCTTGACTACGCTGGTCATCTCCCTGGCTCTTACGTTGACCCGGCTTACACGCTCTCCAAGTGGGTCGTGCTCTGGGGCAAGGAGCCTCTGCCCTCCAACGGCGACGGCTTCTTCGGCCACTGCCTCGTCGACATGATGCGTCTTGGCACGCATCTGATCGATGTCGACCCCCGCATCACCTGGGTCGGCGCACATCGCGGCAACGTCCTTCTGCAGCTCCGTCCGCAGACCGACACCGCTCTCGCCCTCGGCATCATGAACCTCATGTTCCAGAACGACGAGTACGATCATGAGTTCGCCGAGAAGTGGATCTACGGCCTCGACGAGCTCAAGGAGCGCGCTGCCGAGTATCCTGTCGAGAAGGTCTCCGAGATCACTACCGTCAGCGTCGACGCCATCAAGCGCGCCGCTCACATCATCGGCACCGAGCGCCCGATCGGCTGGGCTTGGGGCCTCGCCTTCGACCAGAACAAGAACGGCGTTCAGCTGTCGCAGGCGTTCATCCTGCTCGCTGCCCTCGCCGGCTCCGTTGACCGCCCCGGCGGCATCACGCTTGGGCCGCCGTCTGCCCTCCTCGGCAAGTGGCGCATGGAGCAGCGCGGCGCTATGCCCGACGACATCTGGTCGCTCCGCATCGGTGCTGCCGCTTGGCCTGGCCTGTCCACCGGCATGGCTACCACGCAGCCTGACGAGACCCTCAACACCATGGAAACCGACGAGCCCTACGCCCTGCGCATGGGTTGGTTCAACAGCTCCAACTTCCTGGCGCCCACCTGCTCGGCTCAGCCGAAGCGTTGGCACATCGCGCTCAAGAAGCTCGAGTTCGTCGTCATCCAGGACCTCACGCTCACCCCGACGGCCATGGCAGTTGGCGACTACTTCCTGCCTATGTCCACCTGGGCCGAGCACAACGGCATCACGCTGACCCACTATGGACGCAACACCGTGTTCATGGGCCCGATGAACAAGGCCCTGCAGGTTGGCGAGTGCATGTCTGACGTCGAGATCTGCCTGGTCTTCGGCCAGCGCCTCAACCCCACTTGGTGGCCTTGGTACAAGCCCGCGGGCGACACCCTCGACGTGTCCACCCTCGAGCATGGCCAGTACGCTCCCGAGCTCACGCACGAGACGCGCGGCAAGCTCGACCTCAAGGCTCTCGAGACGGCTGTCGAGGACTTCTACAGCGATCAGCTGAAGGAGCTCGGCCTCGACTGGAAGGCCTTCCAGGAGATGGGTCTGTACCAGCCTGGTGCCCATGGCTTCGAGTACGAGAAGTACGAGAAGGGCATGCTCCGCTTCGACGGCACCCCCGGCTTCAACACCATTACCGGTCAGATCGAGGCCTACTCGATTCTTTACGAATCCTGGGGCGAGGATCCGCTGCCTTACTACGAGGAGCCCAACTACTCCCCGATCAGCAAGCCCGACATGGCAGCTGGCTATCCGCTCATTTCCACCTCTGGTTCGCGCCGCTACAGCTCGTTCCACTCCGAGCATCGTCAGGTTCCGTCCCTCCGTCAGATCGATCCGTGGCCCTGGGTCCAGATCAACCCGAAGACGGCCGAGGAGTACGGCATCACCGACGGCGACTGGTGCGAGGTCTACAACATGTTCGGCGAGGCTCGCTTCAAGGCTGAGATCACCGAGTGCATGAAGGACGGCATCATCAACTGCGCTCACGGCTGGTGGTTCCCTGAGCAGGACGGCGAAGAGCCCAACCTGTTCGGCGTTTGGAAGTCCAACTTCAACAGCCTTGTTCCTCACATGAACATCGGCAAGCTGGGCTTTGGCGCTCCCTACAAGGGTGTTATGTGCAACATGCGCCGCGTCCGCAGCCTCGACGCTGACTAATTCGAAAGGAAGTGAAATTAATGGCAGCAACTCCGGAAATTGAGAAGCAGTACGAATCTGCTATCAAAGATTCCCGCTACGACGGTACTCGCTATGCTCTTCTCTGCGACTACAGATACTTCTCTGGCAACCATGCCGCTGAGATCGCATGCAAGGAGGAGTTCGAACTTCCTCTGAATCAGTTCGGCATCAAGGAGGTCGAGGTCGGCCCGTTCTTCAAGGGTGGCGACACCTCTTGCGGCGAGAACTGGGAGTGGTTCTACATTCCCTGCCCGACCGAGATCTTCTCGAAGCACTATGGTCCTGAAGGCGACAAGGCTGGCCAGCAGCCTCTCGCGGTGCAGGTCGAAGAGTCCAACACTCTTTACTATGGCACCCTTGACGAGATGATCGCCAAGATGAAGGAATTCCAGCGCCCGATGGTGCTCTTCCAGCTGTAAATTTCAGGTATAATGGCTTCGCGGTTGCATCCGCGATCGCGAAGCCATGTTTTGGGACCAAAAGGAGCATGAAATGACAAGAGATGAATTCTTGGCAATGGATGCCCCTGAAGCTGCCGAGGTTCTCAACAAGCTCATTGCCGAGGGCAAGAGCAAGGACGAGGCCATGGCGGAAGAGGGCGTCACTCAGGCTGACCTCATGAAGGCTCAGATCTTCTTCGTGAAGGACAAGTTCATCGCCCGCGCTTGGGGCGGCTACACCTCCACGAAGCGTACCGGCAACGAGGCTGGCGACAGCATCGAGGGTGTCGGCGGTTCCGATCCTTCCAAGGGTTACGCTGGCGTGTAGTTCAGGCTTAGTTCTCTGAACTTGAAAGAGCCACCTTCGGGTGGCTCTTTTTTTATTGGGCTGGTAATATGTTCGTTCAAGAAGACAAGCCGCATCGAAAGGTTTCACCAATGGCAACTGAAGCAGAAATCATGGCAGAGATCGAGGAGCTTGGGCGCCTGACCAACGAGCAGGAAGACATCCTTTACAACCTGTCCCTCAAGCAGGAAGAGCTTGGCCGCCAGTCCACCAACCTGCTTCTTGAGAAAGTGGTAGGCAGCGACCTCTACCAGCCGATGATCGATCGCGAGATGCTTACCTACGAAGTGTTCAACCATGGCAGCAAGCACGAGATCGCATGCCTGTACGTCACGCTGAAGGGCATGCGGTACTGCATCATGTTCTCCGACGAGCTGTCTGCGCGCCGCAGGTTCAACCCCGCTGGCGCCTCTTGGGAGGCCACCGAGGAGAACAAGAGAAGGTTCGGCCTGGAATAACACTCGATCGCGGGGGCGGGATGCGTTCCTGTCCTCGCTTTGCTGTTTGCCTGCGCTGATGCGCTCGCGTACGTTTTCGGCGGGAGATGCCTCTCATGGTGGACTCTGGCAGTTTCAAAACAACGTCCTTTTTGCAGGAATCGCAGTATTTCGAGAACGCCAAGAAGAACGTGATCCTCGAAGGCACCGACAAGGAGGCCCTTTCGGCTGATTTGCCGCGCTCTGTACGCAGGCAGATCGATCCTTCCTCCGACCTTGGCAAGCTCGATGTCTGCTTCGGGGGCTTCTCGCCCACGCTCATGGGCGACTGCGCCAACAGCACAGAACAGGTGCTCGCAATGGAGAAGCGCCAGAAGGAGCACCTTGCGGCTGCGGAACACGCCGCGGCGGTAGAGGCCGCCCGCGCGTCCGAGGTGCGGGCTTACGTCGACGAGGCGGGCAACGAGTGGCGCTACGTCGTGCTGGACGACGTCGAGGTCAGGGTTGAACGCTGCGAATGCGCAACGTCCAACCTTGTGGTTCCTGGAGAGATCGAGGGCAAGCCCGTGGTTTCGCTCGGGGCCGAAGCCTGCGCCGATGCGGCCATGGCCGAAACGGTTGACATGCCCGACACCGTCGTGTCCATAGGACATTGCGCCTTCAGGGGATGCGACAGCCTGCGCAGCATAAGGTTCTCCGCCAACCTGGCCAAATTCGATTCCGGCTGGTTGCGCTCGTGCCGCAACGTGGAAAGCATGACGCTTCCCGGGCGCTTGGAGAAGCTTACAGCAGCAGTGTTCGACCTTCCTGCGCTGAGGTTCCTGGAACTGGGGGAGTTCGTTTCCGAAATCGCGCCAGGCGCGTTCGGGAAGAGCCAGCTGGACGAGGTGGCGGTAAGCCCGCGAAGCGAGTTCGTGTCCACCGACGGATTGGCTCTGTACTCCAAGGACGGAAGCATAATGGTCGCGTTGGCCGTGCCTGTGGCTGCCTACGAAGTGGCGCCTGGTTGCGTCGCCGTCGCCAAGAAGGGATTCAGCAACTTCGCCGACTTGCAGAAGGTCGCACTGCCCGACACGTTGGAGGTCATAGGCGACTATGCGTTCGCGAAGACGGGAATATCGGAATTCGTGGCGCTGCCGTCGCTTCGGGCGATAGGCGAGCGCGCGTTCTTCGCGTGTGCCAACCTGAAGGATGTACGCCTGAACGACGGCCTTCGAAGCATCGGCAGCAACGCGTTCTCGGACACCGCCATCGAAGAGCTGCGCATACCCGCGTCGGTCGCCGAGCTTGGTCACCCTGTGGCTGCAGGCGCAGGCCTTCGGGAAACGAGATGCGCTCGAGCGACG
>CABVEH010000040.1 GCA_902497215.1 uncultured Eggerthellaceae bacterium
ACGACTCGGGAATGCTTATAGTCGGGTTCAGGCTGTTTTCGAAGGGTGCGACGGCGGTGCGGAATGCCTACTGGTATGCCGAGGTCGAGGAGAGCGCCATTCGCCCGGTGAGGCTTGCCCTGGCCACCACCACATTCAAGAAGGAAGACTACGTAGTGCCGAACATAGAGGCCGTGAAGCGCGAGGTGCTTGGCGTAGACGAGCCCATAGCCGCAAACTTCCATATGTTCGTCGTGGACAACGGGAGCACGCTTGACGTCGATGCTCTCAGCGATGATGGCGTGACCGTGATTCCTAATGCAAATGTCGGAGGAGCCGGAGGATTCGCTCGTGGCATGATGGCTGCTCTAGATAGCGAGAGCATGCCCGAAGGGTTCGATTTCACTCACGTGCTTCTGATGGACGACGACGTGAAGATGTTTCCGGAAAGCTTCAAGCGCACGTTCAACCTGCTGTCCTTGAGGCGCGACGAGTACGAAAACGCCTTCATCAACGGCGCGATGATGCAGATGCAGAAGCCAAACGTGCAGTACGAGGACGTCGCCTTCGTCATGAAGAGCGGGGCATACAGACGCATCAAGGGCTGCCTTGCAATGGACGAGCTTGTGGACGTTGCCGTAAACGAGGCCATTGACGTAGAGATACCAAATGCGTACGGCGCCTGGTGGTATTCGTGCATTCCGGTGGCCGCCATAAAGGAAAACGGCTTGCCGCTGCCGGTGTTCTTCCGCTGCGACGACGTGGAGTACGGCATGCGCTGCAAGCCCACGTACATGTCCATGAACGGCATATGCGTCTGGCACGATGCCTTCGACGATCGCTATCGCGCGTCGGTCGATGGCTATCAGTACATGAGGAACTTCGCCATCGTGATGACGTGCAGCGCGGACGTGAACCTGACGCCTCACGTGATGCGCGCCGCCAGGATGGTCTTGCTGTTCAATAGGAATCTAGGATACGAAAACGCCGAGATGATCCTCGAGGGCCTGGAAGACTACATGAGGGGTCCTCGGGTTATTATGGAGCCGAAGGGTGAGCGCAAGCTCAAGGAGAACAACGCCCGTTGCGAGAAGCTGATTCCTCTGGACGAGGCAATCGATGCCGCCATTGCCGAGCATCCGGAACTCGAGGAGAGTTTGAGAGGGTTCAGGCCCAATATGAACATGCTTCGCCTTGATGTTCCCACCGTGCTTACCAAGACGATTCGCCTGTTCCGCACGCTTCCTTACGACAAACACCTTCTGCCCGATGCACTGCTTTCCGACAAGCCGGGGACCGCATACTACGGTGCCGTTTCCTCTTTGCCAGGTTATGACCAGATAGCGCGCCGCGTTATCGTCGCATGCAGCAGGGACGGCTCGCGCGCTCACGTTCGCGTGATGGACAAGGAGCGCGAGTCGCGCATCAGGAAGCGTGTGATTGCGCTGATTGCCGATTACACGAAGAACGGCGAGAAGGTCGCTCAGGCCTACAAGGACGCCATGCCGGTCATGACGAGCGTCGAGTTCTGGAAGGACTACCTGGACAAGGCCAACAGCCAGGACTAGTTACTGCTTCTTTCCCGCCACCAGCTTGCGGTATACGTATGCCATGACCTCGCGGCGGCGCGTGCGGTCGGGGAAAAGCTTCTGATAAACGGGATACAGTTGCTCCCACAGGTCGTTGGGGATTCCGCGCTTTAGGATTCCAGCCAAGCCCCCGCCTTTTCCCTGGGAAAGCATGCGGTCGAGCGCTTCCTCGTAGTACGGGGTTTTCCTCGACTCCTCCCAGAATGCGTCCGCCATGTCGGAGGACGGGTCCTTCCAGGGCTTTTCAGGTCCCGCGTAATGGATGATGGCGGGATGTTTTCGCGCCTCCAGGTATTCGTCGCGCATCCACTTCGGCGCGCGGGCGATGATGTCCTTGACGCGTATCCCGCGCCAGTCCGTCATCACGTTCCATTCCATCGGGACGTACTTCACGCATCCCTGCGCGATGAAGTTCAAAACGTCCTGGTCGAGCAGCTTCCATTCCTTCGACGTGGCGAAGTCGAAGATGTCGGAGATGTCGAACGTCTTGCGGAATTCGTCCAGGTTGAACAGGATCGTTCCCGCCTGGAAGTAGCCGTATGGGTCGCTGATGCCGAGCACGTCATCCACGTAGCCCTTCATCTGCGGGTTGTAGCCGTTGTACAGGCCGGCGGTGTCGGCGTCGCGCACCGCGCCAAGCAGGTAGTCATCTATGTCGGTGTCGAACAGCTCCGCGATGTCGCGGCATGCGATCATGTCGGAATCCAGGTACAGCACCTTGTTCCAGTCCTTGAGCACGTCCTGCATCAGCAGCCTGTAGTAGGTCTCTATCTGAAAATGCCCGTGCAGGTCAAGCGCATCGGCATAGTCGCGCATCAGGGGGCTGACGTCGTAGAAGCGAAGCGAGACGTTCTTCTGCTCTATCTGCTGCTTCAGCAGCACTTGGTTGGATGCCTTGATGTCGCGCGTCAGCACGATGATGTCGTATTCGCGTTCGGGCGACGACGTGTCCTTGACGGATTGCAGAAGGGCCGACAAGTAGGGGACATAATAGTCGTCGGATGCCAGAACGAGTGTCACCGCGTTTGCCCCGAATGCGGGCCTGATTTCAGCCGGCTTGCTCGCATCTTCGAAGAAGACTCGCTGCAGCTCCTTCACCGGCGCCCCTTTCGATTCGAGATAGGTGATGTAAACCCCCGTCAAGCGCTCGGCAAGATAGCCGCTTACGCGGTACTGCGCCGCGTCGTATGACGAGTAGTCCGCCCGCTTTTCGTGTTCCTGCAGCACGCCAAACACCCATTCGCAGTAATCGTCGAAGACAGGGCGGTGCATGATGAACGTGTTGCAGAAGTAACCGGAGCGCGATGCCATGTATTCGTCGTAGGCGGGAATCATGGCGGGGGATACCTCCTCGACGATCTTCCTGAGCAGGCGAAGGTCGTCGGGGTTGTTCTGCCAGGATTCGTTCCATTGCTGCTCCATGGTGGGGTTTCCGACGAAGGCCCCTCGTTCGGAGGTGATGACGTCGTAGCCCTTCACGGCTTCCGCGATGGCCTCGTCGGTCAGGTTGAGCTCATTGAGCGTGTTTTCATCGAGGCGGTCGAAGATCGCCTCTCCGAAATAGTTGGTTTTGAAACGCTCCGGCGAAAACGAAAGGTAGCGCCTGTAGTGGAGCAGCCCGACGTAGTCGGCGTCTTCCTCGGGCAGGTTCTTCCAGGCCCAGTAAAGGGCGGTCATCTCGCAGTACATTGCGTTTTTGTATGAGATGTTGCCGCCTTCGTCGTCGTGCAGCATTCCACCGAAGCGTTTCTGGGCACATGCGGATCCGACCTGGATTGGAGCCAGCGATTCGAGTTCGGGAACGAAGACGTCTTCATTGTGGCATGCCACGAGTATCTTCACTGTGGGAATGGCGGTCATCGAGGCCTCCTGTTTATGTTATGGCTGTGGGAGCCTTCATGGCTGTTGTTTGCAGGGACGCGGCGCTCGCGTGGGAGGTTCGCAGAACGGCTTGCGCCCGATTCGCGTTCCCGCCGCCTCATGACCTCGGCGTCTTCCTCTTCCTGGCGCTGCTGCTTGCTCTTGCGCGGGTTGTAGTAGTGTTTCAGCACGGGGTCGAGCAGGCGCAGCTTGTAGATGGCAATGCCGGTGATCACCGCGGCGAGCACGATGGCAACCACGCGGGCCATTCCGTCCGATTCCGCCAGCACGATTCCGCACACCGCAAGCATTGCCGTCCATGCCCACATGATGAACACGGTGAATTCCTGGGTGTATCCCGCGGCCAGAAGGCGGTGGTGGATGTGGCCCTTGTCGGGCGCGTCGATGGGTTGATGCGCCCGTGTGCGGCGTATGATCGCTGCCGCTGTGTCCATTATGGGCACGCCTGCTGCCAGAATAGGCACGAGCAGCGAGATTATCAGCGTCGATCGGGCCACGGCCAGCAGAGACACTATGCCCAGCGAAAGCCCCAGCAGAAGCGACCCCGAGTCGCCCATGAATATGGATGCGGGATGGTGGTTGAACTTCAGGAAGCCGAGGCATATGCCCACGATGATCACGCAGAGTATCGCCGAACCGGCGCGGCCTGCGAATATCGCGAACACGAATATGGTTCCGGCTGATATTGCGCATATGCCTGACGCCAAGCCATCCAGCCCGTCGATCAGGTTGATTATGTTCGCGAAGCACACAAGATAGATGACGGTTATGGGGTAGGCCATCCATCCGAACTCGATGAAGCCGCCTTCCACGAACGGGTTCTGTATGTTCTGCAGCAGAAGTCCCGAGCTCGACACGATGGCTGCGGCGATGATCTGGCCCAACAGCTTGTATCGGGCGCGTAGGCCCGAGATGTCGTCGATCACGCCCACGATGAACATGAACGCGATGCCAAGTGCGACAAGCGTGAAGTCGACGCGGCCGCTGGCCGAGGACGAGAACGGGTTCACCCAGCCGAAGAACAGCACGCCTATGTCGATGACGATGACGCTTGCGACGATTCCGACGAACATCGCGACTCCGCCCATGCGCGGAATGGGCTTGGTGTTCACGCGTCGCTTGTCGGGATAGTCGATGGCGTCGCAGGCGACTGCGATCTTGCGTGCAAGGGGGGTGGCCGCGATGGTGGAGGCTATGGCCACCAACAGCACGATGCCGCATTCGATCCATTCAAGCAAGAATCAGCAAGCCCCCAAGGTCGTCCGTCAGAAACGCACCAGCAATTATACCGCGCGTGTGATGCTAGAATCTCAGTATGGAAAAACTTGCCATCGTCATAGTCACCTACAAGCGCCAGCAGCTATTGGACCAGCTGCTTGACTCGCTGCTGTACCTGCAGGATGCGCCTTGGCGTGTCATCGTCGTTGATAACGAGAACTCCGCCGATACGTCGAACATCGTCGAGCTGCATCGCCGTCTGGTTGATGAGGGTCTCACGGCCGTGTCGTGGCCTGAAGGTGCGGATGCGTTCGTCTACGTGCCCATGGCTGAAAACACGGGCGGCGCGGGCGGCTTCGCCGAGGGCGTCCGGCAGGCCTACCGCCTAGGCGCCGAATGGTTCTGGCTGATGGACGACGACGTCACTGTGATGCCCGACGCCATCGCCAAGCTTTCGAAGTGGGCCGGCCCCTTCGACGTGGTGCAGGGCTCGCGCCTCGACTACGACGGCGGCCCGTTCTACTGGCAATACCGGTTCATCGAGCCGTTGGGAATGTACAACCCGCTGGCGCCTTCCGGCTTCGACGGGTCGGGGTACAAGCCCACGAACACCATGTGTTTCGAAGGCGGCCTTTTCAGCTGCGGCATCGTCGAGAAGCTTGGCCCCCCTGATGCGCGCTTCTTCATCTATTGGGACGACTGCGTCTATGGGTACCTTGCCAGCAAGGTTGGCGAGTCGGCCGTCGTGCAGGACGTTATCCTGCAACGGACGCGCGACATCCATCACTGGGAGGTCAGCGGCGTGCGGCAGCTGAACGGCTCGTCGAACATGACGCGCCGGCACGTAATGCGCAACCGCGGGCACATGGCCCATTACATGCAGCTGCAGGGCGACTACAACCCGTTGCTGTTCGGGCTTGGCACCGCGGCATGCGCGGCCAAGGAAGTCATACGCCTCGTTGCCGTCGACCGTGGGGATTTGAAGGAGGGCGCGCTTGCCCTCTTCGACGGATGGCGCGAGGCGCGTAGAATCATGGCCGACGAAAGCTGGAAGCCGGTCACCCCGGACGATTTGTAACTAGGAACCATATGCCAACGTATAGGACAACGAATGCTGCAGGCCGCAACGCGCACGCGGCCGTCAACGCCCGGCCTCCGCGTTCCAAGGCGCCCTACATAGCAGCCGTCGTCATCGTGGTGGCGGTAATCGCGGCCGCGGCCGCCGTTATGGCGCTCGCGTTCGGCAACGGAAGCGGTTCTGGGACTGAGCAGGCCAGCGGCCAGGCCGAACCCATGGCCAGCACGACGTTCTCCGAGGCGCTTCCCGCGGAAACCGTCGTCGCTGCAGACGACGTAGTCATGACCATCGCGGGCGACCGCGACACCTACGTCCTGAAGGGCGAGGAATACATCGAGGCGGGGTGCCATGCGGTCGACCCCGACGCGGGCGACATCACCTCGTCGATCGAGACCACCGGCACGGTGAACTCCAACGCGCTGGGCGACTACGAGGTGACCTACACCGCCACCACCGCCGACGGCGCGAAGGCGCAGGCCAAGCGCAACGTCCATGTGGTCAACTCGTTCGATGCGCCCGCGCAGGACATTCCGGTGTTGATGTACCACTACGTGTATTCCGCCGACGACGTGCCGGCCGACATGAACAACAACTATATCCTTGACACGAAGCTGGCCGAGCAGTGCGCCTACCTGCGCGACAACGACTTCTACTTCCCGTCGCATCAGGAGCTGCGCGCATGGGTGGACGGCACCCACAGCCTGCCGGCGAAGAGCGTTATCCTCACGTTCGACGACGGCGAGGCGGGCTTCCTGAAGCATGGCATTCCCGTGCTCGAGGAGTACGAGGTGCCGGCTACTTCGTTCGTGGTCGCAAAGGACGCTGCCCAGAACGTGGTCGACTACGCCAGCCCGTTCGTGCAGTTCGAGTCGCATTCCTACGACATGCACCGCGCTGGTAGCAACGTTGGGAAGGGCGGCGTCATTCACGCGCTTTCTCAGCAGGAGATCTACGACGACATCATGGCGTCGAACGAGGTGACCGGAGGCGATGGCGCCGTGGCCATGGCATACCCCTTCGGGGACAACAACGAGGCCGCCTGGGCGGCGCTAGACGATGCCGGAGTGCTTTGCGCGTACACCGTGAAGAACGACCGGGTCCATGTCGGCGACAACCCCATGGCGCTCAACCGCGTGCGGCTTTCGGGGGAGTACAGCCTCGACAGCTTTGTGGGCCTTGTGGAGCCGTCCGTGTAAATTGCCATTGAACCGGTTGGGTAATTGCCCTGACGTGGACAAGCTTGCTATACTTTACTGCTTGAATACGGATTAACGGCAAGCGCATTATGAAAACCCAAACCTGCGTCTTCAGGCAAGGCGAGGAGAGTCGCACTGGCTAGAGGGGAAACGGTTCAATGCCGACGAAACGAAGCATAAACGACATCAACAGACGCACGTCCCAAAGATACAATCCGATGCAAGGCCAGCAGGGCGTTGGCGACTACTCGCGCAACGCGCAGGTTTACCATGCTGCAGCTGTGGCCAAGAAGGGCGGAAAGCGTACGGTATTCATCGTGCTCGCAGCCATCCTTGTGGTGTTGCTTGCTGCCGGCACTGCGTTCGCTCTCTACATCAATGACGTTTCCCACAAGCTGAACAGGGGAGACAAGTCCGACGAGGAGCTGATGGCCATCAACGAGGCGCTAAGCTACAAGTCGAACTTCAACGAAGTTTTCTACATGCTTCTCATTGGGTCGGACGAACGTACCGAGGGCGAGATGTCCCGAAGCGACGTCAACATCGTGGTGCGCGTCGATCCCATCGACAACAAGCTGTCCATGATCTCGATTCCCCGCGACACGAAGATTGACATCCCCGACTACGGTACGCAGAAGTTCAATGCGGCCTATGCGTTTGGCCAGGTTCCGGGCGTCATCGAAGCCACCGAGGATCTGCTTGACGTGGAAATATCGCATTATGCGCAGGTGAATTTCGGCGACCTCAAGGAACTCGTCAACGCAGTGGGAGGCGTGACCGTCGAGGTGGACGAGAAGATTGACAACAAGAAGTGTGACGACGGCGACGGGAACCACTATGTCATCGAGGAAGGCACTCAGCGCCTCAATGGCGGCGAGGCCCTGACGTTCGCCCGCAACCGCGATTACGCGCAGGGCGATTTCATCCGCACTAGCAACCAGCGCAAGCTGATTGAGGCCATTGTGGACGAAGTGCTTGCCACGCCCATCACCAACATTCCTACGGTGGTGCAGGCGGCTGCGGGCTGCGTGACCACCGATATCGGAGTGATAGACCTCATCGGGCTGGCGCAGCAGTTCGCCGACTCCGACGAGATAACGATGTACAGCGCTATGCTGCCTTCGTACACACAGAGCATCAACGGCATCTCGTTCGTCATCAACGATGAGGAGAAGACGAAAGAGATGCTGAAGCTGTTCAAGGAGGGCAAGGACTACAGCGAGATAACGTCCAACAAGTCGGCACCTGCAATCACCGACCACAAGGTCGACACCTCCAATACGTTGCTTTTCGAGGACGACGACGAAGTCGTCAGCGGCACCAAGAAGCCCAACACGAGTCCTGGCGGAACCGGCAACGGCTCGGGCACGGGAGGGAACTCCGGAACAAACACCGGTGGCGACTCTGGCGGCAGCACCGGCGGTAACACGGGAGGCTCTACAGGTGGCGACAGCGGCGGCAGTACCGGCGGTAACACTGGCGGCTC
>CABVEH010000041.1 GCA_902497215.1 uncultured Eggerthellaceae bacterium
GGCCACTCCGATGCGTTCGCGGAACAACATGGACCCGGAAGGGGCCGCCGGGCCGGACGCGTCGCCGCGCACGGTGCGCACGGACACGTCGCAGGCGCCGGAAGGGTCTTGCGAGATGCGGAACTTGGCCTTGGGGTTGCGCGCCTTGTATTCCGCTATGGCCGCTATCACGAGCTTCGATGCCGAATGCATGCCGACCTCGACCGTCTGCTGCTCGTCTTTCGCGAAGTCGCGCACCTTCTCGGGAATCGCGTCCACGGCCGCAATCGCAGGCTTCAACAGGCCTGCAAGGTGCTCCCCCTCCCGCGTGAGCCTGATGTTCCTTCCCACGCGCTCGAAAAGGCGCACGCCAAGCTCGGATTCGAGCCTTTTCATGCTGTGGCTCAACGCGGGCTGCGCGATGCCTACCCTCTTCGAGCTCGCGGTCATGTTCTGCGTCTGCGCGACGTCGAGGAAGTACTTCAGCTGTTGAAGCTCCATGGCTCCCTTTCGATGAGTCTTAATCTATAAATACAGTGTATATGTTCATGTATATTCATGTATTGGAATTATGGCTTTGTTGGAACTAGAATCGGTCCGACTAGAGAAAGGCCCTCGGCTGGGCCTTGTTCGAGACGAGGAGATCGATCGCATGGCATATGTCTTGGAAGCGGCGATGCTGGCATGCTTCGGGCTGTCGTGGCCCATGAACGCGTACAAGGGATACAAAGCGCAAACCGCCAAAGGCACCAGCTGGCAGTTCCTGGCGCTGATAACCGTAGGATACGTCGCCGGAATCGCCGCGAAGACGCTGTCGGACCCGTCAAGCTGGGTGCTTGCCGTGTACTACCTGAACCTGATGTTCCTGTGCGTGAACTGGTGGGTGTTCTTCAGGAACCGCAGGCTCGACTCCCTGCAGCCCGCAACCTGCTAGCCGTGACAGGGGACGGAAGACTCCGCAGCGAATCCGCTTGCGAGGCTGCGGAGGCTTCCGCCCCGACATGACAACCTGCTAGAACTGGCGCTTCTCGTAGAGCCTCGCCGAAAGGAAGGCGCTGGCGACGTAGAGCACCAGCACGACCCCGAACACGGTGGCGCCCAGGCCCAGCGCTGCGAAGGGGTTCGCCTGGCCCGCCTGCACGAGCGGCGAGATCCACGGCATCGCAGCCGACAGCATGCCGCTTAGGCTGTCGGAGAAGACCAGCAGCAGCGCCATGATCAGCACGAACGCCACAGGCGCGATGCGCGTTGCCTTCGTCATCCCGAAGCGCGTGAACAGCGGTAGCGTCAGCGCGGCGACCAGCAACATCATGGAGGACACGAGCATGAGGTGCCCGCTCCCCTCCACGGGGTTGTACCCGCTTGCGAGGACCGCGGCCTGTTCGATGCCATCCATGGCCGACAGCGCCGAGGACGCGACGAACCCCAACAGGCTTGCGACGGCCCAGCTTGCCACCATCACCACGAGTATGCCGGCGTAACGCCCGAACACCACCTGGTGACGGCTGATGGGAAGCGTCAGCCGGAACCGCTCCCAGCCTCCCATCTCGTCGTAGGCCGCCACGCTGAACACGTACATGAACGGAACCATGGCGACAAGGGCTGCAAGGGCCGCCAGGACACTGGTCCCGCAGATGCCTATGAACACGGTCACGAGCAACCCGATGAGCGCGAACTGGACCAGCACCCGCTTCATGGTGATGAAATCCGAGCATATCATGGCCTTCATAAGGCTTCTCCCTTCAGCATCATGTTCATGTAGTCCTCTATGGTGGCGCGGTCGACCGGCGCGTCGGGAAATGCGCGGGCGAACGCGAAGCGGTCGGGAACCAGCAGGTCCACCCCGTAGCCATGCCGCAGGACGCGGACGCGCTCGCGGTCGACGAGCCCCAGTTCCAACACTTCCTCCAGCTGGCCCGCACGGCAATGCGCGATGCCGGCCGCGTCGCAAAGGGCCTCCTTCTGCTCGCTCAGCAGCACTTGGCCGCCGTCTATCAGCACGATCTTGTCGGCGATCTTCTCGAGGTCGCTGGTTATGTGCGACGAGATGAGGATGGCGTGGCTTTCGTCCAGCATGAAGTCGCGCAGGATGTCGAGCACCTCGTCGCGGGCCATGGGGTCGAGCCCGGCCGTCGCCTCGTCGAGCACCAGCAGCTCGGGATGATGCGCAAGCGCGAACGCCATGGACAGCTTCATGCCCATGCCGCGGGACAGCTTCTCCACCGTCTTCTTGGGGTCGAGCCCGAAAGCGTCGGCCAGCTCGCCGAAGAGGCGGCCGTCCCATTCCTTGTAGGCCGCACGTCCCAAGGCTTCGACGTCGTCCACCTTCATGGTCTGCGTGAACGAGCACGTGTCGAGGACGACCCCTATGCGGGCCTTCGTGTCGGCAGGCAGGTTCTCAGGGTTGGGCACGCGTTGCCCGAAAAGGCCTATCTGTCCCCCGTCGGCGCCCACCAGCCCCAGCAGCAGCTTTATCAGCGTGGTCTTGCCGGCGCCGTTCTGGCCGATCAGGCCGACCACCGTGCCGCGCTCCACCGTTAGGCTCAAGGGGCCCAGGACGAAGTCGCCGTAGCGCTTCTCGAGCCCCGTGCATTCGACTGCGTATTCCATGTCCTTCGTCTTTCGCGTCCGTGCAAGCGATTCGCCTAGTGCCAAAAGCCGCCCCGCTGCGCCGTCATTCGTCCTCCGAAAGCAGGTCCAGCATCTCGTGGAGCTGTTCGACGGGGATGCCGGCCGTCCACGCGTTGCGAAGGGCCTCGGTCAGAAGCTCCTCCACGCGCCTCATGCGGCTTTCGCGCAGCATCTCCTTGTTGCCTCCGGCGACGAACGTCCCCTTGCCCTGCACCGTATCTATGAACCCGGCCTCTTCGAGGTCGGCGTAGGCGCGCTTGGTCGTGATCACGCTGATACGCAGGTCGTTGGCCAAGGCCCGGATCGACGGCAGCGGGGACCCTTCTGGCAGCTCACCCGAAAGGATGGCGTCCTGGATCTGGGACGTTATCTGCGCATAGATGGGCTTGTCGCTTGCGTTCGACAGTATTATTTCCAAGTTGCTCTCGTTCTCCCGGCCGCCGTGCGACGTCTCGCACTGCAGCCACCATAGTGTATATACCCTATATGCACACTATAAACACTCGTATACACACCTGTCAAGCCCATATTGGAATGCAAGCAAAAGAAAGGGCCTTCTTTCGAAGGCCCAGTAATAAAAACTGAAAGATGCAGGTATGGCTATTGAGCGAGCGGCGCCACCGGTGGTTCTAGTTCGCGCGAAAGAACGACGACGCGTACTTGGGTACGCGAGGAGTTCTTGGAGGGCGAAGGAGAACCGCCGGGGCGTCCGCGCAGCGTCAATCAATACTTCGTCCGGTAGGACGAAGTATTATTTAGCGCCATCCTGCTGCACGAAGTCGAACGTCAGCGTGTCGCCGCTCTTCATGACGGTGACGTTGGGGGAAGTTCGCTGGACCTCGCCGTTGACGGACATCTGCCAATGGCTGCCCGTTCCACCGTCGCCCCTTGCGAGGCCGCCGATGGAGTCTATCTCCAGCGAATCGCCCGAGCCCGTCGTCTTGACGTCGCGCCCGCTTGCCTGCAGCACCTCGAACGCCGTGGCGCCCTGCTGCGCGTTGACCGTCAACGTCTCCTCGGCGAACTGGTTGGGCGAGTCGGGGACGTACTCGTCGGGAAGCGAGTCCTTGAGCTCGAGCGTGACGGCCATGGGGCCGGTGCCCACGGAATCAGACCCTTGGTCCTGCTGGACCGGGGCTGTGCCGCCCGACGAGGCGGCAGCCGACGAGGAGCTGGAAGCAGCCCCCGAAGAGCATCCGAACAGCGCCAGCGTAGCAGCCACGAAGGCTGCCGCGGCGCAAGCGGCTATGGAAACGCGTGCCATGTCTTTCTTCATTTGGATCCCTCCTGAAACGATCCGGTGACGCGGCCGCCGGCGCGGGTCGTCGCGTCGGCGCGCCGCAAGGCTACATCCAAGGTTGAACCATGGTTATCGGCATCGCGGCGGCAAGCACGAGCAGCCTGAGGGCGAAGCCGCCCACCAGCAGAAGCCCGTCGGACGTGCCCGACAGGATGCGCCCCATGCGGGACTTCTCCTCGGCCTCCGATGCGAAGAACAGCAGGTGCCACTCCAGTGCCGTGGGAACCACCAGTCCGAGCAGCACGAACACCAGCCAGAACGCCACGGAACACTTCCCTGCCACCAGGTTCATGACCGATGCCGCGCCGGCCGACTCGGCGCTGTTGTACGTGATGAACAGCAGCGAAGCCACCAGCACCATCTCGGCGATGGGCAAGAAGAAGTGGAACTTCCTGAACCCGCCGACCGCGTCGAACTCGCGGCGGCACCCGATGGTGGCCGCAAGCAGCATCGCGGCCATGCCGGTGGACATGGCGGACACCAGGAAAAGTATCGGCAGCAGCGCGTTGTTCCACAGTGGGAACGTCTTCGCCACGCCAAGCAGGCAGCCGGTGTAGACGCAGACGCAGATGCCGAACACGGCCCCCAGCACGTCTAGCCAAAGCGGGACCTTCAGCCCCTTGCCCAGCAGGTCCATCACCATGACTATCAGCGCTATCACGACGAACACGGCCAGGAAAACGACGCCCCAGGTCATGACCGACCCGAAGTTGGTGAGCAGCAGCGCGAAGCGGAGCGGGTTGTGGAACCCCGCCGTGGCGTCGACCATCAGAAGGACCAGGCCGACGATGACGCACAATGGCGCAATCACGCGCCCGTAGCGGATGATGTGCACGCATTCGGGCTTCCTGATCCTCAGGTAGGTGGATGCCGCGAAGGCCGCTCCGCCCAGGCCTGCAAGGAAGAGGTAGGTCCCGATTATCGTGCCCCATACAGGTTCGAACGTCATATCCATCACCTCACGTAGTAGATCTTGGACTTGGTAAGGTCGCCGGCGATGGGCTGGGCATTCGTCCTGGCTATCTCCTTGACGAGCTCGCTGTCGGGGTCGTCAAGGTCGCCGAAGATGCGGGCGCCCGTCAGGCATGCCTCGACGCACGAGCACATCCTGGTTCCCGACTGCTCGGCCGACACCGTGCAGAACCTGCACTTGTCGACGGTGCCGGTCTCGGGGTTGCGGACGCGCACCTGGTAAGGGCACGCCGCGACGCAGTAGAGGCACCCTATGCAGCGCCCGGTGTCGACTTCCACGATGCCGTCGGCCCCCATGTGCGCGGCGCCCGTCGGGCACACCTGCGCGCATGGGGCGTCCTCGCAATGCATGCATTGCAGAGGCACGTTCTCGACGCCTACGTTGGGGAAGCTTCCGCTTTCCTTCTGTTCGTATCTGATGAACGCCTGCTGCGGGAGCAGGCCGTTCTGACGCTGACACGCCGTCCTGCAGGCAAAGCAGCCTATGCATTTCGTCGTGTCTATCAACATGCCGTATCTGGCCATCATGCACCTTCTCTCTTCGACATGACGCTTACGCATGCCTCCTGCATGCTTAGGGCCCCCGACCCGGGTATGACCACCGGGTTGCTGAAGAGGAAGGCGTTTTCGCCTATGCCCTTGGCGACCTTCTGCCTTTCGGACGCGCGCCCGTAGGACATCGGCATGAACACGGCCGTGGGAACGATCCGGTTGGTGACGAAGGCCTTGGCCTCGCAGGCATGGCGCCCGTTGTAGACCACTATCTCGTCGCCTTGCGAAACCCCGATGGCCTCTGCAGCCATGGAGTTGATCCATACGCCGTCAAGCCCGTAGGTCTCGGATATGTCCATGAGTTCGTCGGTGTTGTAGCCGTGCATGCCAGGCACGCTCTGCTGCCCTGTTATCAGCTTGAAGGTGGGAGGCTGGCCGTCCTCCAGGACCACGGCGTCCTCGTTCCCTTCGCCGAAGTTCATGTCCTCGGAGACCACCAGCCCTATGTTCGAGGACCCAAGCGGCTCGACCCATAGCGGCAGCTCGGCGTCGCCGGGGTCCAGCTGCGGGCTTGAGACGCATTCGATCGTCCCGCTCGGCGTGCCCCATGCGGACATGCGCGCCACGGTTCCCGGCACGACGGCGCACACGCCGTTGGCGGCCACGCCGACGCCGTCAAGTCCGCAGGCGACCAGCTGTTCGTCTGCGGCCTCCTGCGCCTTCTGCACGAACGCCGCATCGGCCCCGCATGCGGATGCTATTCCTTCGAGTATCTCGCCCAACGGCCTGGCGTTCACCCCGTCTTCCATGGGAAGCACCGCCGAGCTGGCCGAATAGGCCGCGAACGAACCCTGCACGGGCTCGGGAATGGTCGAACGCTCGAGGTACGAGGCCAAGGGAAGCACGTAGTCGGCGCATTCCGCCGTCTCGGTCATCTCGTCGCTGATGCACACGAAGAGGTCGAACGACTCGAGCCTTTCCCGGATTCCCTCGATCGCCGAATAATCGTAGGCGACGTCGGCGCCTGCAGTGACGAGGGCCCGGATGCCCAGCGCCTTCTGCGGGGACATGACGAAGATGGCGCCTGCGTCCACCGCGCTTTCGGCCCCATCGACGCCCGTGCTTGCCTCCAGCACGGAACTTGGTTTGGCGTCCGACGCAAGCAGGTCGGCGCCGGGAAGCGACCCGAAGTCGTAGGGAAGGAGCATTCCGCCTGGCTGCCCCCACGAACCCAGAAGCGCGCCAAGCAGGCAGGCCACCCGCACCGTCTGCGGCGAGTTGACGTACGCAGCTCCCGCTATGCGCCCGTTGCCGTACTCGATGGCGACCTTAGGGGCCGCATCGTGCAGTGTCGCAGCCAGCTGCTCTATCCTGAACGCTTCGATGCCGCAGACGCCTTCGGCCCATGCCGGGGTGTATTCGGCCAAGGCCTGGGCCCAGGCGTCGAAGCCTGTTACGTTTCCGGCCACGAACTGCTTGTCGTAGAGTCCGTTCGCAACTAGGTACTGGCAGACGGCCAGCAGAAGCGCCAGCTCGGTGCCGGGGTTCGTCGCGTACCATTCGCCCGCGAACGACGCAAGCGTGCCAAGCCTGGGGTCGACGGCCACGATGGTCTTGCCCGCCTCGCGCGCCTTCTGAAGGGCTGCCACCAGGCCTGGCGTGGTGACGTCGGCAAGGCTGGTGTCGACAAGCAGGACGGCGTCCGCCGCGTCCACGTCGGCATGGAAGCCGTCGGCGCCGATCGCCTGCACGAGCGCGCCGCTCTTCACCACGTCGTAGGTGACGTCGTCGACGAACACGTTGCCGCTTCCCATCGCCGACACGAACAGCGTGGAAAGGGTGCGGGCGTTGCGAAGCTCGCCGCCGTATACCATGGCCAGCGAACCGGGACCGTATATGCTGACGATCCCGTCGAGCCTGTCGCCTATCTCCTGCAGGGCGTCGTCCCACGGTATCGTCTGGAAGCTTCCGTCGTCCTTGCGGCGGAGCGGGTTCTTCACCCTGGCGTCCGAGAACGTGCTCTGGGTGAAGCCGTAGCCACGGGCGCACAGGTTGCCGGCCGCGTTGGGGTCGGTTTGGTTGCCAAGCGTCTTCTGAAGGCCGCCGTCGACGACGAACGCCTGGAAGCTGCATGCGTTGGGGCAGCCCTCGCATATGGTGTAAGTGGCTTCCCACTGCGGGCGGGCGCCCACCCCGATCTGGCCGCCGTCCGCGAAGGCCTGCGCCACGCCCATGCCGCCGACCGCGGTCAGCGCGCATGCGCCTGCGCACCCTTCGAGGAAGCGCCTTCTGGTGAGAGGCATGTCTTTCATAAGGATCCCCTCCTACCGTCAGGCGTCTACGAGCGTGATGGTTCTGACGATGCCCGCGTCCAGCGCCGCCTGGGCGATGTTCTTCCAGTCGACGAAGGTGATGGCCCCGTTCGGGCACTGCTCGGCGCACCTGCCGCACGAGACGCACTTCGTGGAGACGTCCGTCTCGGTGTCGATGCGGGGCATGTTCCACGGGCAGGCCTGCGCGCACATTCCGCAGCCTATGCAGGTGCTGTCGTCAACCACTCGCGCGCCTGTCTTCGGGTCGGCGTAGATGGCGTGCACCGGGCAGTAGTTCGCGCACCACGGGTCTTCACACTGCTTGCAGTGCTCGACTGTGAACTGGCAGTCCTCGTAGATGCCGTCGCCCGTGTCGATGCCTGGGCCGAAGTTGTAGTTGTCCCACACGCGCACGCGGGCGATGTGCTGGCACACCCTGCCGTCGTTCTTCAGCGTGCAGCTCATCTCGCAGCGCTGGCACCCCGAGCACTTGGCCCGGTCGGTGACTATCATCTTCAAAGGGGTGGTCCTGATGTCGATGCGCCCCGACGCGATGGAACGCTCGGTGACGCCCCAGCTGGCAAGCACGCCGCCGGCAACCAGGCCCACGACGCCGCAACCGCACATGGCAAGCACGTCACGACGCGTGAACACGTGCTTCTTCTTCTTGGCGGGAGACACGGTGCCGTCAGTGAGGTTG
>CABVEH010000042.1 GCA_902497215.1 uncultured Eggerthellaceae bacterium
ATTGCAGCGGCGTATAAGGGGTGTTCAGGCAAAGCCTTCGCAGCACGTCTTCGTTCGGAAGCGACATCTCCAGGTCGAGCTCCTGCACGAACTCGCTGGGCTCGGCGATGACGTTCGCCCCGGGCCGGTCGAGGTTCCCGGTTATGGCCAGCAGTATGCATCTCGCCCGATGGGTGGGCGACACGTTGCGGCCTATCTGGTCGATTCCCCTGCCCGAGATCAGCGCAGAAGGCTGGCGTGCGAACATCCTGGCCGCCTTGCGCACGTCGTCCGCGTCCACGTCGCAGACCTGTGCCGCATGTTCGGGGGTGAAGGGCCTCACGTGCTCGCGAAGCTCTTCGAACCCGTGGCACCAGTCCCGCACGAACTCCTCGTCGTAGAGCCCTTCCTGCACGATGACGTTTATCAGAGCAAGGGCTAACGTGCAGTCCGTGCCGGGCCTGGGCGCTATCCACAGGTCGGCGATTCGCGCCGTCTTGGTGTACCTGGGGTCGATGACCACGATGTCTGGATGCGGGACGCCCTTCAGGTTCTTGTTCGACATCTTCAAAAGATGCCTCCAGAACACCGAGTTGTCCGATTCGGCAGGGTTCGTCCCCCACACGATGAGCGTGTTCGTGTCATCGGTGACGTCGATCTCGATGGTCCAGCCGAAGGTTATGGCGTCCATCCAGATGCGGGGGTTCCAGCATATCTGCCCTATGCCTACGTTGTTCGGGGAGCCGAAGAGCGACATGAACCTGTGCAGCGGCCAGAACGACGTGTGGGGGCCGCCAATCATCGACGCCAAGGTGCCGCTTCCATGCCTGTCGCGAAGGCGGCGAAGGCGGTCGGCTATCTCGTCGAGCGCCTCGTCCCAGGACACTTGCTCCCAGGTCCCCTTCCCACGCGGGCCCGAGCGCCTCATGGGATGGTTGACGCGGTCGGGGGCGTCGAGCACGTCCAGGTTCTTACGCCAGCGGCGACAGCCTGCGATGACCTTGGGATCGTAGGGATAGCGTGACGGGTCGGGCTCGAGCGCGGTGACGCGACCGTCCTCAACGGTTGCCAGAAGCCCGCACAGGTAGCCGCAGAAGTGGCAGTTGGTGGGCCTGACTTCGGCCGTCATTGCCCTATTACCTCGGTGTCTTCCTCGGAAATCGAGACGTCGCCTGCGGCAAGGCGGTCGGATTCCGACCGATCGACGTCCTCGGCGCCTTCCCCAGACGCCCCAAGCCCGGCGTAGTTGCGCCCGCTGCCTGCGCCCTTCAGCGTCACCCCGAGGGTCTCGTCGAACAGGAACCGCACCTTCATCCAAAGGCCAACGCTGGCCCAGTTTATGCGCCAGTCGTAAAGAAGCTCGAGGAAATGGACCGCAGGAAGGTGCTTCTGCGCCATGTTCAGTTGGAAGGCGCAGCTCATACATGCGGTGACTATCGCGTCCGCGTCGACCTCGACGGCCTCGCGCCCGCACAGGTCGGCGCACTTGTCGGCCGCCTTGTCCTTTCCGGCCGCGCGCGGAAGAGACCCGCAGCAGACGGACTTCCTGCGGCAATGCTCGGGGTCGACCCAAAGGCCCTCGGGGACTATCGCCCGAAGTCCGTCGGCGAACTGCCCGTACTCGCGGTCGGGGCAGGAATCGTGCGTGCACAGCAGCAGGCTTTCCGACTCGCTTCCCTTCATCAGCCTTGCCGCCACGCCGGGGTCGATGCGGTAGCCGACGTCCTGCGGAAGCACGGCCAGCTCGACGTCCTTCGTCCTGTCGTCGAGCGCGAACGCCTCGCGCATGGCCTTGACGCAGTTGGGGCAGGCGCACACGATGCGCCTTATCCCCGCGTCAGCTACATGGTCGCGCAGCTGCTGTTCGAAGGAGGCCCTCACTGCGTCGCCGTTCGGCTCATAGCTGAGTATCTTCCCGCAGCACAGGAGAGACATGCCGTCGACCAGGTCATGCTGGCGAAGCGTGCTGTAGACCGCCTGCACCAAGGGCATTGCGTAGTTGATCATGGAGCATCCGGGGAAGAAGATCGACTCGGCTGCGCCCGGGACGCCCCCCTTCTCCACGGAAAGCTCGCCCGTCTGGTAGTTCTGCACCACCGAATCGCCGGTAAGTGCGTCGACGAATTCGAAGTCGTCCATGATTGCCCCCAAAGGTCCGTTTTCCTATGCATCTTAACAGCACGAAAACGGCCCGACCGAATGGCCGGGCCGTTCCATGCAAAAAACTATGCAAATGGCCTAGAACAGGTTCTCGCCATACTTCCACTTGTGCAGGAAGTCGGCCTTGTAGCTGACCAGGCGCCCGTAGTAGATCTTCTCGCCCGGCAGCGGCTCGCGCTCGTCCGAGTAGACGATCATGAAGCGGAGCAGCAGGCCGCCGCAGAGCACCAGGATGGGTGCCACGACGGTGGAGGCTGCGGTGTCGCCCCAGAAGACGTACATCGCCTCGGGGAGCAGCAGGCCGCAGAAGATCATGCCGAACCAGAAGCCGAACGCCCACTTGCCGCCATGGACCCACTTGTGGGCCACGGCGTTGGCGCACTTGTTGCCGGCGCCCAGGAACGAGAGGACCATGACCAGCAGCACGACGACCTCGGCTGCGACGAGGATGATGTCGAGCGTGTGCAGCAGGTGGATGGTCTCATGCATCACCTGGTAGGCGGTGTACAGAAGGCCTGCCTCGCTGTTGCCGTAGACCCTCCATGCGGCGAAGAAGTCGCTGGCGTTGGACTCGTTGACGGTGTAGAACACCGGGTCCATCGGCCACCATCCGAAGGAAAGGGCGATCAGGGCGCAAGCCGTGGAGAGCGCCGAGATGGTGAACAGGATCGGCAGCGCAGGGGTGGCCCAGAAGGAATGGGCCTTCAGGCTGGAGAGCATGATGCCGGTGTAGAGAACTACGCCGATGCCTGCGATGCCTGCGAGTGCCAGGTTGAACTCGCGGAACGGCACGAAGAAGTTCGCGACGGGAAGGAACCACTCCCACGAGATGAAGCTGACGAACCACAGCAGCGCGAAGATCATGGCCACCGACAGCAGGCGCGCGCCCCATGCGATGACCGACGTGCTCTTGACGAACGCCCTGAAGAACACCAGCGGCTGTCCAAGCTCGCCGACAAGAAGCATGCAGCCCAGCGCGAGGAACACGATGGACAGGAAGATGGGCCACGCGAAGGCGCCCTGGACGAGCGCGCTCTGGGCGCCGCCGGGGAAAACGAAGAAGGAGAAGACGGCAGCGAGGAACATGGCTCCGCCGCCGCAGCCTCCGAGGAATAGGTAAGAAGCGATGGGCCACTCCCAGTAATGGCGGGTGATGTGGCCGAACTCCTCTTTCGACTTGTTCATCTTGTTCATTATCTCGTACCTCCCAACGCAGGAATGTAGTAGATTTGCGGACCCGTGTTGAGATCCTCGAGCAGGCGCACGGTCTCAACGGAACCGATGAGCTTCGACACCTCGGAGTTGGGATCGTCGAGGTCGCCGAAGATGCGGGCCTTCTGATGGCAGGTTGCCACGCAGTAGGGCTGCGCATCGGGGTCGAGGGCACGCTTGTCGCGGCAGAAGGTGCACTTGCGGATGTACTGATGGAGACGTGGCTGCAGCTTGGACTGGTCGCGCATGCCGTAGGGGCAGGCGTTCACGCAGACCTTGCAGGCCATGCACTTCTTGTAGTCGATCCATACGGTGCCGTCCTCGTCCTGCTGGGAGGCGCCGGTGGGGCACTGAGGGACGCACGCGGGCTTCTCGCAATGCATGCAGAGCGTGGGAAGCCAGTTGCGGTGGACGTTGGGCCATTCGCCTTCCACGCCCGTGGACAGCACGGGGTTGTAGATGATGTCCTCGGGCACCTCGTTCCACACACGGCATGCAACCGAACAAGAATGGCAGCCGATGCAACGACGCTGATCGATGACCATGCAATAACGTGTCATATTCAGCTCCTCCTATTCTTCCTCGGCTGCTTCGGCAGCCTCGACTTGCACCTCGGCAGAGGGCTCGGCGGCGCTGCCCTGCTCGGCGGTGGGGTCGGCGTCGATGGGCTCGTAGGACATGCTGTAGCGCTTGCCCGTTGCCATGTCGATGAGGTTCTGGGCGGCAGGGTCGTACGCGTAGCCGTAGTTGGCGTCATGGTAGACGTTGGTCTCGGGGTCGATCATCCAGCCGCTGTTCGGGTCGTAGATGTACATGTTGTCGCCAAGGCGCGCATAGCCCAGCTCGGTGTCCCAGGTAAGGGTGGAAGGCACCTCGTAGGGAGCTTCCTTGCCCGGATAGGTGCGCACGCCTGCGACGAAGGTCATCGGCTCGCGGTCCATCGTGTACTTCTGGCCCGTCGCGTCGTCGACCAGGCACTCGCCGGCCGCGTCGTAGCGCCATCCGGTGTACGCGTCGATGTACGCCTTGTTCTTCGGGTCGATGAGCCAGCCGGAGTCGTCAAGCTTGAAGTGGTTCTTCTTGCTGTAGAGGCCGTCGTCCTGCCACACCCAGTAGTAGCCCTCGGGGACTTCCTTGGTGGGCTGGGGCTGCTCGAACGGAATGGGTTCGCGCGCCAGGGGCTGGTCGGAAGGCATGACCGTCACGCCCGGCTCGGACACCGAGCCCGGGATGGACCACTGCGCGTCGGCCGCGGTGAAGGTGTTGTCGATGTCGGTGCACTTGTAGACCTTGCAGAGCAGGCCGCGGTTCGCCCACGATCCGCCCATCGGGTCGCAATGCTCAGCGTCGACCGAGGTCAGCGTGTTGACGTTGGACTCGAGGCACCCGAACGGGTTGTCGAGGTCGGCGGAGCCGTCGCGCTCGGGGAACCACCAGCCGCGCGGGCAGAAGATGACGCGCGGGTCGACCTCGGGCTCGACGTTGGCGCGCATCTTGATGCGGCCGCGACGGGTCTCGATCCAGCACCAGTCGCCGTACTCGATGCCGAACTTCTCGGCCGCCTCGGGATGGATCGAGAAGAAGGGCTCGGGATAGATGAAGCGGATGCCGGGCATGTTGAAGTGCTCGGAATGGTGGAACGGCATGAAGCCGCCGCCCGTGGTGAGCACCATCGGGTACTCGTCAAGCAGCTCGGGCGTGTCGATCGGGTTCTCGATCGTGCCGATGTAGGTGGGCATTCCGGGGAAGCCGAGCTCCTGCATGATGGTGGAGTTCAGCTCGATCTTGCCGGAAGGCGTCCAGAATCCGCCGTGGCCCTCGAACTTCTTCTGATGCAGCGGCGGGTAGTACTGGCGCACGTTGTCGACGAACTCGTCGTAGTTGCTGATGGGGAGCCCCAGGGGCTTGATGATGTCCCAGTAGGCCTCCTCGATGTTCTCCCAGGGCCACATCTCCGGGTCCTGGCCGCAGGCGAGGCCCAGCTTCTTCCAGAACATGTAGTCGTCGTGGCGGTCGTACTTCGGCTGGATGGCGCGGCGTCCGCCCATCAGCGAGTCGGTCGCGCCGTAGTGCGTGACGATGATGGGCCTCTCGAGAGCGCCGGCCGCCGGGAACACGTAGTCGGAGAACAGCGCGGTGGGGGTGATCCAGTAGTCGACGGTGACCAGGAACTCGACCTTCTTGAGGGCCTCGAGGACCATCTTGGCGTCGCCGTACGAGTTGACCGGGTTGGTGGCGTTGCAGATGAGAGCGCGCACCGGGTAGGGGTCGCCGGTGATGATGGCCTTGAACACGGACGGGCCGTGGGCCTCGCAGAACCACTCGGTGGGCAGCGTCTTGCCCCACTGGCGCATGGCCGTGTTGGAGATGAGGGTGTAGCCAGGCCACGAGGTCAGCTTGAAGCGGCTGATCTGCTTGGCCTTCTGCTCCTCGGGAAGCGTCTCGTTGGCCTCCATCTCCTCGTCGGTGAGGAAGTTGAGCGCAGGCCCGGGCATGCCGTCGCCGCCGGGGACCTCGATGTTGCCGGTGACCGCACGGAGCAGCGCGATGGCATGGGATCCGGTGGTGGATGCACGGCCGATCTGGTCCCAGGTGCAGCCCCACTGGATGCAGCCGGGGCGGTTCATGGCGTACATCGCGGCCGCCTTGCGGATGAGGTCGGGCTCGAGCCAGGTGATTTCCGACGCCCACTCGGGGGTGTACGGCGCGATGTGCTCCATCAGCTCGTCGTAGCCGGAGCACCAGGCGTCGATGTAGTCGTAGTCGCACATGCCGCCGTACATGATGGCGTTGAGCATGGCAAGCGCCAGCGCCGCGTCAGAGCCCGGGCGCAGCGGAAGCCACAGGTCGGCCTTGGATGCCGTCTCGGAGTAGCGCGGGTCGACGACGATGACCTTCATGCCTGCGAGCTGCAGGTCGGTGTAGCCGTGCATGCCGGGAAGCGTGGACGCGCCCGGGTTCATGCCCCACAGGATCAGGCACTTGGCGCCGCCCAGGTCGGTCTCGAAGGGAGACCAGCCCGAGACGCAGGTCTCGGCCATGAACGTGGGGATCCAGCAAAGAAGCGCGTTGTGGAACCCGTTGGGCGTGCCGAACTGGTTCAGCCAGCGGCGGCGTGCCCAGTCGTCGGTGCGGGTGGTGCCGCCAGCGGAGGCAACGGCCTCTGCGCCGCTTTCCGCCTTGATCTGGTTCAGACGGTCGGCGACTTCCTGGATCGCCTCGTCGTAGTCCATCTGAATCCACTTGCCTTCGCCCTTCTCGCCCGCGCGCTTGAGCACGTGGTTGACTCGGGCGGGATGGTTCACATGCTTCAGCGCGCTGGTGCCGCGGCAGCAGAGACCACCCTGGTTGGTGTAGTTGGGATCGCCTTCGATCTTGATTACGTCGCCGTCTTTGACGTAGGCAAGAACGCCGCAGTTCGCATGGCAGAAGTAGCAAAGCGACTTCACCATCTCGACACCGGGGGCATGAATATCGATCTCGGCCATCTACCTTCCCCTCTTCTAGTCCTCTCTCGTTGGCGCCGCTCCCGCGGCGCCGGTTTCATCTGCCGATATGCCCATGCCAGCTGAACATGGGCATATGGGCAGAATTCACCCATTGAATGCGATTATAACGAGCGAGCCAAACAATTCGGCAACATTTTCCATCTTTTCTTTCGCTGGCCGTAATGGGCGAAAAATTGGTCGGACGCATGCGGCGTAGCGCATGCCGCCTGTGCCTTCAAAGCGTGGCAGGCTAGATTGCAAACGACAGGCCGTCGAAGGCAGCCTCGACGCGGCCGTCGTAGCGCTTCAGGTACTCGGAGAGCTGGGCGTTGGTGATGGGCTCGTCGTAGTGCATGCAAAGATGCGTGAGGTATATCTTCTTAGCGTCCAGCGCGAACCCTTCCTCGATGCATTCCTGCACGGAGTGGTGGTCGTTCGGGTTCCAGTTCTTCTTCCAGAAGGTGGCGTCCATGGCAAGCACGTCCACGCCGCGTATGCGCTCGGCGGTCGCCTCGGGCAAAGGGCCCGTGTCCGAGGCATAGAACAGCCTGGTTGAGGGCGTCTCTATAAGATAGCCGTAGGTGCCTGGGGCGTGCGTGACGGGAAGGGCCGTGTACGTGACGCCGTCAAACGCATGGGACTCGAAGGGATCCATGGGGCGCGGGTCGAGTGTGTAGTCCATGTAGCCGAACTCGCGCATGACACCCTGAAGCGCCTCGGGCGAGCCGTAGAGGGGAAGCTTCGCGCCGGCGCGCACCAGCGCGACCAGGTACTCGTATTCGCCTAGGCCGCCGATGTGGTCGAAGTGGCAATGCGTCAGCATCACCTCGTCAACCCACATCACGTCCTCGCGCAGAAGCTGATGGCGTGCATCGGGGGGCGTGTCTATGACCAGCGTGGGCGTGTTGCCCGCTTCCGGGTCGACCTCTTCACCGCGTACCATTACGCCGCAGTCGCCTCGTGCGAGCGCCGGGTTCTCGCGCGCCTCCTCGCAGGCAGGGCATTCGCAGAAAAAAGAAGGGACCCCGCATCCTGCCGCGGTTCCCATGAATGTGAAGGTATGCTTCGACATGCTGCTAGGCGCGCACCTCGGCGCCGGTGGACCCGCACGTCTTCTTCACCAGGCGCTCGTGGGCCTTGTCCACCTCGTCGCTGGTAAGCGTGCGTTCAGGCGAGCGGTACGTCAGCGTGAACGCCATCGACTTCTTGCCCGCGCCCACGCGCTCGTCGTCGCGGTACACGTCGAACAGCCTCACGCTTTCGAGGAGCTTGCCGCCGGCAGACGTCATGACCTGGGTCATCCTCTCGGCGGTGACGTCGTCGCCGACTATGAACGCCTGGTCGATGGCAATGGCCGGGAACGAAGGCACGTCGACGTAGTCGCGCGCCGGGCGGTACGACTTCTCGAGCGCGGTCATGTCGAGCTCGAACGCGACCACAGGCGGCTCGGCGTCGAAGGCGGCGGCCACGAGCGGATGCACCTCGCCCACCCATCCCAGGGCAGTGCCGCCCGACAGCACCTCGGCGGCGCGCCCCCCCTGAACG
>CABVEH010000043.1 GCA_902497215.1 uncultured Eggerthellaceae bacterium
GAGGGAGTGGAGCGCACGAGCGAAGCGAGCAGCGGAACGCGGATTCGGTTGGGCATCGCGCAGGGCGCATTCTTACGAGATCAGCTTAGAGGCCTCGACGCGCTTGATGTACCACGTCATGAACTTCTGCAGCGGCACGCGCAGCGCCAGGCCGATGATGGCGGCAGGTATAAGGAACAGCGCCAACTCGCCCATCTGCACCCAGAAGTCGTTGCCGTAGATTCCCATCATGGCGGCCCGCATCGCATCCACCATGTGCGTCGCGGGAAGCCACGGGCTGACCGCCTGCACGAAGGGAGGCATTATCTGCAGTGGGAACGATCCTCCGCAGCCCGTCACCTGCACGATCAGCATCAGCACCGCGATGGCCTTGCCTAGGTTCGCGAACGTGGCCACCAGCGTGTAGATGGTGAACGTGAACACGAGGCCGGCCAGCCAGAAGCAGAGCATCAGAAGCCAGGGATGCACCGCCTGCACCTGCAGGAAGAAGATGTTGCCGAGTCCCATGAGCGTCGACTGCAGAAGCGATATGAAAGCCACCGAGCAGAAGCGGCCGATGAACGTCTCCCAGGGTTTGGGGTCCTTCAGTTTCGACAGCGCCTTCTGGCTGACGGTGGTGCGCATCGCCACCATTATGAGCAGCGACCCGATGAACAGCGCCAGCGTGGTGTAGAGAGGCGCCATGGAGGAACCGAACGACTCGGAGGGGAACACGGCGATGCGGTTCACGCCCACCGGCGCCGAGATTGCGGCGCTCAAGGTCTCGACGTCGGACCCCACGACCTCCTTCAGCGCGTCCACGTCGGCACTGGCGATGGCGTCATCGATGCGATCGGCCAGCTCGGAAAGCGCCGCGGCGGAATCCCTCAGGTCGGACTCTATGCCGGCGATGCGCCCGGCTGCTCCCCCGACGCCCGAGGAGGCCGCGTCTGCAGCGCGTTGCATGTCGGAGGCCGCGCCCTTCAGCGCATCAACGTCAAGAGATGCCTGGGATGCGGCCGAGTCCATGGCTCCAATCAGCTCGTTCATCGCCGGCTTGAGCTCGGTCTCGTAGCGGTTCTTGAAGTCCTGCAGCGCCTCGGAGACGTCGGCTCCAGGCTGCCCCGCGCCGGGCAAAAGGCCCGGGTCGCCTATGCCCGAGATCGCTTGGTCGGCCTCGGCGATGATCCGCTTGAGCTCGTCGCGTGCCGCAGCCAGCGCCTCGCCCGAGGCCGCGCCGTCTTCGAGCGCGCCGCCTGCGGACGCAGCCAGCGAAGACGTCTGCGAAAGCAGCGACTGCACCGTCGACATCAGCTTCGAATACGACCCCACCACCGACGCCGTGTCGGACACCGACGACGACACGCTTCGCATGTGGGCCGAAAGCGCCGGAAGCGTGCCTGAAAGCTGCGCGTCGTCGGCGTAGTTCGACATGCCTTGAGCCAGCCCCAATGCGATTTCGGACAGGGTTTCGACGAACACCTTGTTCACCTGGTAAGACACCGAGTCGGCCCCCTTGTCGGTGATCTTCGGGGCAATGGCGCTCTTCTTCTCGTTGGAGTAGTACACGATGGACGCGTGCTCGGAGCCCTCGGAATAGAACGTCAGCATGTCCTGGCTGAAGGCGGGCGGTATGACGACCGCCGCGTAGTAGCGTCCCGAGTTCGCGCCGTCCACGGCGTCCTCGGCGTCGGTGAACACCCAGTCTATGTCCTCGTTCGCACGCAGGGCCGACAGCACCTGCTCGCCCACGTTCACGCTTATGGGCACCAGGTCGCTCTTGTAGCCCTCGTCCTCGCTGGCGACCGCGACCTTCAGGTTCCCCGTGTTGTCGAACACGTTCCAGCAGGCCAGCACGTTGTACCACGCGAAGATGCACGGCACCACAACCAGGCCAAGCGTGATGATGGTGCTGACCACGTTCTTGAACATCCGCTTCATGTCCTCGCGGAAGAGGATGGCGACGTTACTCATGGCCGCCTCCCTTGTCGTCGGCGCTGACGCTGACGTTGCCGGCGCCGCTGCCCTTGTCGGCGTTGCTGCCGACGTTCCTGCCGCCGCCCTTCCTTACGCGGCTGGACACCAACCCGATCAGGCGGTCGCCCGCCATGTTGCCCAGCTTCATCTGCCTTCGGAAGTTGAACCTGAGCGTTTCGAGCACCACCAGGAAGACGAACGTGACCACCACCCAGCAAAGCCATACCGTGAGCAGCACGACCTTCGCCGTGGGGGTCAGCGCGAACACCGCCACCAGCGCCACAGGCACGAGGATGGCAAGCACGATGGACGCCCTTATCAGCTTCGGGTACAGCTTCTCGAACTTCTCGTAGCGCGCGATGGCGCTGGCGCGGAACTCCTCCTGGTCGGACAGCAGCCGCACGAGCTGCGAGGTGCGGTACCGTCGCGTGGGCATCTCCACCTTCTCGCCGTTGTATATGCCGCTCTGGCGCACCTGGCTGGCCACCATGCGGTTCACGCTGCCCGCAAGCGGGCGCACCAGGATCCCGAACAGCATGGCCAGAAGGAACATGAAGCCGAGCATGCCCAAGGCCTCGGCGTAGTGCGTGCCGTAGAACCCGAAGATGGACTCGCGCATCGCGCTTATCCCGTAGGTGAACGGCAGGATGGGATACACGGCCTGGAAGAAACTCGACGTTATCTCGATGGGGTAAAGTCCCGTGGCTCCGGGGATCTGCGCGAAAACCAGCACGATGCAGATGCCCTTGCCGATGTGCTGCAGCGTGACCGACAGCGCGTAGATGATGCTGAGGTAGGAAAGCGATGCCACGGCCGACGCGAAGAAAAGAGCCGGCACGCTGGCGGCCTCCACCCCTATGGCCAGGACGCCGGCCACGCAGATGACGGCCTGCAGCACCGCCAGGATCGCGAACAGCAGGAAGCGCCCGATGTAGCGCTGCGTGAGCGTGAGGTCGTCTATTCCTTCGCCGTCGACCTCCTGGCGCATGATGACCAAAAGCATGAACGCGCCTATCCAGAACGTGAGGTTCATGAAAAGCGGGGCCATGGCCGAACCGTAGGCGTTCAGGCTGTACATCTGCTCGGTTTCGACCTCGGTGGGCGACCCCATGAACGAGGCTATTCGCTCGGCATCGAGGCCGTCGGGGCCCAGCAGCTTGCCGAACGTGTCGGCCTCCGAAAGCGAAACCAGGTCGGTCCTTATCCCGTCCATCCCTGCGTAGGCACCGTCAAGCAGGCCTTCGGTCTGCGACAGGGCGCCTATGGCCGCGTCCAGCACGCCGTCCAGCTCGTCGAGTGCAACCCCCAGCTCGCCGACCATGGTCTGCTGGCCCGATATGGCCCCCGCAAGCTGGCCGGATGCCGAGTTCAGGGCGAACAGGGCGTTCCCGGCGGCCGGAAGCAGGGCGTCGTCTAAAACCTTCGACACGCTTTCCGCCTGCTGCTTCAGCTTCTCGTAATCCTCGGGAGGGATGACGTTCTCGAGGGCGGCGAGCGCCTGCAATATCGCCGCATGCGCCTCCATCGCCGCGTTCGAGAAGTCCGACATCTTGTCTGCGGCCGTCTTGGCGGCGTCCTGCAGGCGGGGAAGCTCGGCCGCCAGGCCGTCCAGCTGGGAACGCGCCTGCGACAGCGTGCCCTGCGCCGAGGAAACGCCCGACTTCGCCGACGTCGCGCCCTGCCTGACGCCTTCCATCGACGCCTTGGCGTCGGATATCTTCGCCATGGCCTCGTCGGCCTTGCTGAGCGCGGCGGACGTCCCGGAATGCACCTTCTCCTTCGCATCGCCCACGGCAGTGTCAATGGATTCGACGACCACGTCGCTCACGGTGGACACGAAGCTGGCGTTTATGGTCTCGTCGAGGGTGGTCGCGCCGGTGTCGGTTATCTTGGGCGCCACCGGCCCCGCCTTCTCGTTCACATAGTATTCGATGTCGGGCTGGTCGGACTCTCCGGCCACGAGCCCGAGCAGGCTCTGCGAAAAGTCCTCGGGGATGACGAACACCGCGTAGCTTGCACCCGACTTCAGGTCGGTCATCGCGGAGTCGAAGTCTTGGAACCTCCAGCCCAGCTGGTCGTTCTCCTTCAGCTGGTCCACGATCATGTCGCCCACGTCGATGTCGCCCGTGAGTTCGGACGTCGCACCCGAGTCCTGGTTGACCACCCCCACCTGCAGGTTGCCGGTGTCTTCGTAGGGGTTCCAGAAGCCCAGCACGTTGTACCACGTGTACACCGACGGAAGCACCAGCAGCGCCAGCACCACCACGAGGGCGGCTGGGGTCTTCAGCAGGCGCAGGATGTCGCGCCGCAGCACGCGCATGACGTTCCTCATGCCGCACCACCCCTGAGCAAGGCGGAATACTCCACGCACACAGCCTCGGCGACGCGAAGCCCGTCCACGGCCGCGCTGGTTATGCCGCCGGCGTACCCGGCGCCTTCGCCCGCGGGGTACACCCCTGGCATGGATATCGACTGCGTGCATGCCCTGTCGCGCACCATGCGCACCGGCGAAGAGCTGCGCGCCTCCACCCCGGTAAGCACGGCCTCGGGGTCATCGAATCCCTTGAGCTTGCGCCCGAGCGCAGGCAGCGCCTCGCGGATGGAATCGGCCACGAAGCCGGGAAGGCACTTGCCGAGGTCGGCCCACGCCACGCCTCGCGGGTACGACGGGGCAACCTTCGTGCTTTTCGAACCCGACTTGCCGGCCATGAAGTTGCCAACCGTCTGCGCGGGCGCGCGGTAGTCGGCGTGCGATGATTCCCTTCCCAGGTCGTAGGCTGCGGCCTCCATCCGCTGCTGCAGGCGCACGCCTTCGAACACGTCTGCGCCAGGAAGGTCGTGCGGCTCGACGCTGGCCAGAAGCGCGCTGTTGGCGTTCGTGCCGCTTCGCGCGCTGTCGCTCATGCCGTTCACGCACACGCCCCCGTGCTCGCTGGCCGCTGCCACCACGGTGCCTCCGGGGCACATGCAGAACGTGTACACCCCGCGGCCGTCGGGGTTGTGGACCGCAAGCTTGTAGTCGGCGGGTCCCAAGGCCGGATGCCCCGCCGCGCGGCCGTACTGGGCTGTGTCGATGTCGGACTGCAGATGCTCTATGCGCACGCCGACGGCGAATGGCTTGCGTTCCATATGCAACCCGGCGTCGCGAAGCGCCTGGAAGGTGTCGCGCGCCGAATGGCCTATCGCAAGGACCAAGGCATGCGTGCGCAGCTGGAAGGACTCACCGGTGCGAACGTCCTCGAAGCAGGCCGTTATGCAGGGAAGTCCGGGCGCACCGGACATGGAGGCGCCGACGCCTTCCAGCCCGTCGGCACGGGCGGCCCCGCCTTCGCCGGAGGCTTCTTGCACGGACGCGAGCCGCGTGTCGAACATGAACCGGCCGCCTTCGCGTTCTATCCTCTTGCGTATGTTGCGCACCACGCCGGGAAGCAGGTCGGTGCCTATGTGGGGCTTGGCGTCCACCAGCAGGTCCGCCGGAGCGCCGGCCTCGACGAACGCCTCGAGCACGTGGGCGATATGCGGGCTTTTCGTGCCCGTGTTCAACTTGCCGTCCGAAAACGTGCCTGCACCTCCCTCGCCGAACTGCACGTTCGAGTCGGGGTCCAGCGCGCCGCCGGCGAAGAACGCCTCCACGTCGGATGCGCGCTGCTCGACGGGCCTCCCGCGTTCGACCACCAGCGGGGCCAGCCCGGAGGCGGCGAGGTACAGGGCGCAGAACAGGCCCGCGGGGCCTGCGCCTACTACTATGGGGCTTGCGAACCCGTCGGCGTCGCGCGCCCGCGACAAGTCGGGCACGTCAAGCGGAGGTGCAGGAGCGTATGGCTTGACGGTCACGCCCTTCGCTGGCGACAGAGCGTCCGCCGACGGCACGTCGGCCACAACCGACACGACGAAGTGCACGTTCGACTTCTTGCGGGCATCGACGCTGCGACGCGCAAGCTTGAATTCCCCAGGGTCCGGTTCGGCACCTTCACTGGCTGCCTGAAGAGGAAAGCCGCATGCGCGGGAGACCTCGGCCTCCAGCATCGGAACGTTCTCGGGCAGCATGGCGTCGAGCGACACCGGTATGTTCGCTAGTTCGACCCTCATACCGCTACGACGCGCAGCTTCGCCCCGCCATGATCCCGCTCGCGAAGGCCCAGTGAAGGTTGTACCCTCCGCAAGGGCCGTCGACGTCGAGCGCTTCGCCCACCACGTGCAGCCCCGGCACGTCGCGCGATTCCAGCGTGGCCGCATCGAAGCCTTCCACGCGGGCGCCGCCGCGCTGCACCTGGGCGTGTTCGACGTCGCCCGGGCCTTTCACTTCGGCACGGTAGTCCTTCAGCGCGGACGTCATCCTGGACGCAAGTTCGCCGGTGGCCGTGGAGTCCTCACTTATCCCGCAGCGCTTCAGCAGGGCATCGGCCACCCTGGGAAGCATCATGCCGCGCAGGAACCCCGCGCAATCGACGCCCCCTGGATAAGCGGCGGCCAGTTCGGCAAGGCGGCCTGCAGCGAAGGCCTGCACGTCGTCTGCGGCGACGAACGGCAGGAAGTCCACCGAAAGCTCGTCGCCGGGCTGCGCCAGGCGCGAAAGGTTGAACGTGCATATGCCCGACAGCCCGTACTTCCTGAACATCACCTCGCCTGACTCGCGGGCGACGACCTCGCCGTCGCGCATCAGGGAAAGCGTCGCCTTCGCGCGGATGTTGTCAAGCTCGCGCACGTGCGTGACGTCGGTGGCCAACGAGCAGAGCACGGGGCGCTTCTGCGAGAACGCGATGCCGTGCGGAAGCAGCGGTTCGGCGACCGCCCCTCCGCAAGCGACTATGACGCGCTCGGCGCGGTGCAGCACCCCGTCGCGCGTGCGCAGGGTGAAATGACCGCCTGGCTCGCGCGGCACGTCTATGCTTTCGATTCGGGAATCAAGGCGCACGTTCACGTTCGTCCCAAGCGAGCCGCGCAGCACGTCAAGCACTACCGAGGCCTTGTTGGCCAGCGGGTACAGCCTGCCCTCGCCTTCCTCGCGGTAGAGCATGCCGCGCCGCGCGAAGAACGCCGCGACCCCGTTGGGATGGCTTCCTTTGGGAAACGCGCTTTCGAACGCGTCGAGGGCTGCGGAGACGAACCCGGGGTTTCGGTACTGCGCGCAGTCGATGCGCGAGTTGGTGAAGTTGCACCGCCCGTTGCCTGTGGCGAGAATCGGGCGGCCCACGCGGTCGGAGCCTTCGAAGATGTCGATAGAGGCGGCGGACGCGCCGTCACGCGCCTCGGATGCAGCCACGGCGGCCGCAAGGCCGGAAGCGCCTGCCCCTATGATCGCAATCCTTTCCATGGGCACCATGGTAACGCAAAAGGGAGGCCGTATTCGGCCTCCCCGTCAACGTGAGGACGTGTGTCAAAAGTGAACGCCCCCCCGACACGCCCGAAGGCTACTTGGTGTCGAACTGCGGGATGGGCGCGTCGTCGACTTCGTCCAGGTTGCCGTCGTAGACGTAGTGCTTCGTCTCGCGGGCGACCAGCGTGCTGAGCAGAAGCACGCAGATGATGTTGGGCACTGCCATGAGGGCGTTGGTTATGTCGGACACCGTCCAGGCGATTCCGCCGATTCCGACCGCGCCCAGGAAGGCGATGAGGATGTAGAGCACCTGATAGGGCACCACTGCGCGCTTGCCGAAGAGGTAGGTTATGCAGCGGTTACCGTAATAGGACCAACCCAGCGTGGTGGTGAAGGCGAACAGCATCATGCCAAGCACCAGGATGATGGGGCCTATCACCGGGATCTCGCCGAAGGCAGCGGACGTCAGCTCGGCACCCTTGGTGATTGTCTCGGCCGAGATTCCCGACACGATGTCGCCGTTGGCAAGCATCGTGGAAACCAGCACGAGGCCGGTGAGCAGGCATATGACCACGGTGTCCCAGAACGTGCCCGTCATGGACACGAGCGCCTGACGCGCCGGGTTGCGGGTGGACGCGGCGGCGGCCACGATCGGCGCCGACCCCAGGCCCGACTCGTTGGAGAAAAGGCCTCGCGCGCAGCCGAACTGCAACGCCACCATCAACGTGGACCCAAGCGCCCCGCCGAACACGGCCTGCGGGTTGAACGCCCCGACTATGATGGCCTCGAACGCGGGCAGGATCCACTGCCAGTTGATGCACAGGATCGCAAGGCTTCCCACCGCGTAGCACACGGTCATGAACGGCACCAGCTTCTCGCAGACGCGCGAAATCACCTTGACGCCGCCGAACACGACCAGCGAAAGCAGCACGGCGATTGCGATTCCGACCACCCATGCAGGGCATCCCTCGATGTTCGTGGTGATGACCTCGCTCATGGCCTCGGACTGCACGGCGGCGCCGATTCCGAACGACGCGATGGCCGCGAACAGGGCGAACAGCACGG
>CABVEH010000044.1 GCA_902497215.1 uncultured Eggerthellaceae bacterium
GTAGAACTCCTCCAGTGACATAGCCGATCCTTCCAATCCGCTGCCTAGGCAGCCCTTCGCCTCAGCGGCCTGCATCGGCCGCGCTTGTTCCTATTCGTCTATCGACGACACCGTGCTCTGGAAGTCCTCGCCTGGCTGTGCGTCGGGGTCTACGAACACGTATCCGCCGCGTCCGCCCCTCTTCATGTCGTAAAGGGCCCCGTCGGCGGCCTTGAATATGTCGTCGTAGTTGGCATCGCCGCCCTGCACGCACACAACCCCGATGCTGACCGACATGGGGAAGCCCTCGTATTCGCCGGTGATCGTGTTGAAGATTCGCTTGACCAGCGGCTCGGGGTCGATTTCGCATTCCATGCAGATCATGAACTCGTCGCCGCCGATGCGCGCGACGATGTCGGAGTCGCGCACGCTGTCCCTCAGCTTCCCGGACAGGTGCTTCAAGACCTCGTCGCCGAACATATGCCCGTAGGTGTCGTTGGCGTCCTTGAAGTGGTCCATGTCGACCACCATCAGGACGAACCTGCTGTCCGGCCGCTCGGCCATGCGTTCCTTTATAAGCTTGCGCGCGAAGTCGTGATGCATCAGCCCCGTCAGCGAGTCGTGGGTCGCCTGTATCTCGAGCGCCGTCATCCGCTGGCGGTTCTCATGGACGTCCACCATCTTGCCGATAGACCCGTGGTAGACCATTCCTGCCTTGGTCTCCCTCCACATGGCACGGGCCGCAACATGGAACCAGCGCAGCTCGCCCTGCACGGTGGCCTTCAGGTCGAGCTGAACGATCGGGTCGTCCTTCGTGGTGCTGCGGAGCAGGTCGAAGAGCCTCTTCAGGTTGTCCTCGCCGAACATGTCCGAAAGGATGGGGCTGTTGTACGGGTCGCTTATCACTCCGGGAAGTCCAAGCTTGGCGCTTCCGTAGTCGGCGAACACTATCAGCGGCGGGTCGTCGGTGTACTCGAACTGGATCTCGTTGGACATCATGGCGTAGAAGTTGAACTTCATGCGCTCGTATTCCAGAAGGTCGAGCGTGCGGCTTGACGGAGCGGGCAGGTCGTCGCCGTCGGACACCATCTTCGCCGCCTTCGACGCCGCGCGGTTCGCGTCCTTCATGACGCTTGCCGACGCCGAGGCGATCTTCAGCTCGTCGCGTATCTCGTCGGCGATGTCGGTAAGACACTCAAGCATGAACGGGTCGAAGGCCCCGCATTCGCCGTTCAGGATCATCTCGATAGCCTTGTCATGGGGGATGGCCGCCTTGTAGACGCGCTCGGACGTCAATGCGTCGTAGACGTCTGCAAGCGACACCACCTGCGCGCTGATAGGGATCTCGTCGCCCTTCAGGCCGTCGGGATAGCCGCGTCCGTCGTACCTCTCGTGATGCCAGCGGCATATCTCGTACGCGGTCTGCACCAACGGGTCGTTCTTGTACGTGGAAAGGCTGGACAGCATCTCCGCGCCCACGGCGGAGTGCGTCTTCATCAGCTCGAACTCCTCGGCCGTCAGGCGGCCGGGCTTGTTGAGGATTTCCTCGGGTATGGCCATCTTGCCTATGTCGTGAAGGCTCGACGCCATCGAGATCATGGATATGGTGTCCGGGTCGAGGTCTTTCCTGCCCGTCTTCTTGGCCACCTGGTACAGCAGCTTCTCGGTGATGGTGTTCACGTGAAGCACGTGCATGCCGCTTTCGCCGTTGCGGAACTCGACGATCTGGCTGAGGATGTTGACCATCATGTTGACCGACTTCTGGCGCTCGTAGATCTGGTTCTCCACCATGTCGACGAGCGTGCGCTGCTTCGCGTAAAGCATGAGCGTGTTCATGACGCGGCGCTTCACTATATATGTGTCGAACGGGCGGCTGATGAAGTCGGTTGCCCCCAGGTCGTAGGCCCTCTTTATGACCGACGACGACGTTTCCGAAGACACCATGATCACCGGCGTGTTGGCGATGTAGCCGTGGCTGTTCATCATAGCGAGCACCTCGAGGCCGTCCATTTCGGGCATCACGATGTCCAGAAGGACCAGCGCTATCCTCTCGACGCTGGCCTGCAGGATGGACACCGCCTCTATCCCGTTCTCGGCTTCGATGATTTCGTACTCGTCGCCCAGCATGTCCGCCAGAAGGGCGCGGTTCATGGGGGCGTCGTCGACTATGAGGATGGTCTGCCTAGATTCGCTCCGCTTGGGTTCGGAAGTCTCCAAAATCGGCGCTCCTTAGGTACTGTGGCAACGGGCCTGAAACGGCCTCATTATAACAGCTGCCAATGGGTATTCCGTGAGGCCGACATGGCCGCAATCCGGTATTCCACAGGGCCGCCATGACAGCAGCGGCAAGAGATCGTTCCACAGGACCGAAGCGCGCCGAGAAACGGCCACGCCACATGAAGGGGGCTGGCCTTCAACACGCCAGGAAGGCCTTTAGCGCTCTGCGTCCTTTTCCTTGGCCACCCTTGTGACCATGAACGACAATATGGCGAGCAGCGCGGACATTCCCACAAGGGCGCCGACCATCGTGGCAGGAGACACCGTCGCGCTCCTTTGCGTCGTCGAAGACGAAAGCGACGCCGTTGCCCCCGATGACAGGGGCGTCTCGTTGTCGTCGACGCCAACCGCCTCGCCCGAGGCCGGAATGGCATCGCCTTCGGACACGACCTTGAAGTCGGTCATCTTCTCTTCGAGCAGCTTGGCGTACGAATCGGAATCGTAGCCGTTTTCGGGAAGCGTTATGACGCAGACCGCCCTGTCGTCGGAAGCAACGCTTTCCGTCATGCTGGTGCCGAATTCCTTGCCCAGCACCGCAAGTATCTCTTCCGCCTCCTCCTTGGATGCGACGGAGATCTCGAGCCTGCTTGACTCCAGAAGGCCGTCCTCGCCGAAGGTCGCGGTCTCTATCACCTCGCATGGCTGGTTGTCGGCGTTCATGACGACGTAGGAATAGGACGCCGACGTAGGCTCTCCCGTCATCTGCGTTCCCGCCGGCTGGACCGACGTGGGTTCCTGGCTGGAGCCTTCGTCGTTGAGCGCGAACGGGTTCAGGCCCATGAAGAGGCAACCTGCAGCGAGCACGCAGACCACGGCGAGAATAGCGAGGATCACCGAAACCACGCGTAGCCCCCTTGCCTCCTTGCGATCGCCCTGGTTTCGATGCGCCGCCGGATCGACCGGCACGACGGACGGCGCAACCTGTTGCGCATCGTCGCGCAGCGGCTGCGGAATGGGCACGCGGACGGGAGTCGAGGAGACGATGTGCTCAGGCTCGAAATCGGCCTCCGGCTCAGGTTCAGGTTCGGTATCAGGTTCAGGCTTGGGTGTGTGATCAGGCTCAGGTTCGGCGTCCCCGACCACTTCTTGCTCTACCTCTGCCATAGGATCCGACTCGGGTTCGGACATGCGCTCGGCTATGTGGCCAGAATCGGGTTCGACTACCTGCAGAGGTTCCGCTTCCGGAACAGGCTGCGCATCCTCTTCGTATTCCACGGCTGATTCGTGCTCGAGCACAGGTTCAGGTTCCTCGGCCGGCTCTGACTCGATGCCGGACTCATCAACCGCCTCAGGTTCGTATTCGTGTTCGTATTCGTGTTCAGCTTCAGGCTCAGGCTCGGGTTCCGGTTCGGGTTCTGATTCCGGTTCGGGTTCTGACTCCCGTTCCAGTTCCGGCTCCGGTTCCGGCGCAGCCTCGGGCTCGAGATCCTGTTCTGGCTCTGGCATTGGCGTGAGCACGGGTTCCGGCTCGGGCTCGGGCATGGGCTCAGGTTCGGGCTCGGGAACCTCAATCCCCAACGCGCGGAAGAGATCTTCTTCGGAAGAGCCGCCTCCCGCTTCGACCGCCGTCGAACGCGACTTGGCCGCATTGGCCTTGTTCGTCGCTCCAACGGCGGCAAACAGGCTTTCCAAAGAAATCTCGTTATCGTTCTCGCTGGCCATAAGTGTCCTTAATGAATATGAATACGCACTATGAACATATTGCCACGAAAAGCGACCGGAGTTGTGTAGAACTAGTCGTCGAAGTCGAACATGGCCGTGGTCAGATAGCGTTCCCCCGTGTCGGGAAGTATGGCCACTATGGTCTTGCCCTTGTTCTCGGGGCGTTTGGCCAGTTTCTCGGCAGCCGCAACGGCAGCTCCTGAGGATATGCCTACCAGCAATCCGTCGCGTCCGGCAAGCTCGCGGCCCACTTCGAATGCCTCGTCGTTCTCTATTTTCATGACCTCGTCGTACACCTCGGTGTCGAGGGTGTCGGGCACGAACCCGGCTCCTATGCCTTGGATCTTGTGAGCCCCGGAGCGGCCTTCGGAAAGAACCGGCGAGTCTGCGGGCTCTACCGCGACCACGCGCACGTCGGGGTTCTGTTCCTTCAGATACGCCCCGGTGCCGCTGATGGTCCCACCTGTCCCTACGCCGCAGACCAGAATGTCCACCTTGCCGTCGGTGTCCCTCCAGATCTCGGGGCCGGTGGTCTTCTTGTGTATGGCGGGGTTGGAAGGGTTGGAGAACTGCGACGGGATGAACGAATTCGGAATCTGCGCGTGCAGCTCCTCGGCTTTTTCGATGGCGCCCTTCATTCCCTTCGCGCCCTCGGTCAGCACCAGTTCGGCCCCATAGGCGCGCATGAGGTTCCGGCGCTCCACCGACATGGTGTCGGGCATGGTTATTATGATGCGGTTGCCGCGGGCGGCTGCAATCGCCGCAAGCGCTATGCCGGTGTTGCCGGACGTGGGCTCGATAATCACCGTCTCGTCGTCCAGATTGCCCGAAGCCACCGCGTCCTCGATCATGGCCTTGGCGATGCGGTCTTTGATCGACCCGGCCGGATTGAAGTATTCCACCTTCCCCAAAATGGTTGCCTCGAGGCCATGGTTCTTCTCGTAGTTCACCAATTCGACCAGCGGGGTATTACCCACCAAGTCGAACACGTTCTTATATATGTGCATCATGTTTCCTTTCCTTGGTTTTGAATCAGCTTATCACGCATGGACATCACGATGTGTTGGGTCTGGAGGGGTTACGCTCGACGCGTCGTCGGTCGTCTCCGCTTCACGCTAGCCATCTATGTCCATGGCGTCTCCCGGGCGCAGCGTGCCGCCTTCGATCACGCGACAGAATACGCCTTCGCGAGGCATTATGCAGTCGCCCATCTTGTGATATATCGCGCAGTGCGCATGGCACTGCTTCCCTATCTGGGTAAGTTCGAGCAACACGTTGCCGGACCTGAGCCGGGTTCCTATGGGGAGCTTTTTGAGGTCGAAGCCCTCGACGATCACGTTCTCGCCGAACGAGCCATTGACCACGTCGGCCCCCAGCGCTTTGAACCTTTCGACCTGCTCGTAGCCAAGAAGACTGACCTGCCTGTGCCATTTCCCTGCATGGGCATCGTCTTGTATCCCCCAATCGGGAAGCAGCTCGATGAATGGGGTTTCCGACTTCTGAACGCCTTTGACGTCGCTGGTGCAAACGGCCTTGATCGTGCCCATGTTGCACCCTCCTTTGCTTGAGGCGACGCATCGTACGCCACCTCGACGCGCCCGGTGCAACAACGGGAATGCTTGGCACCGCTGCACTACGGCGGCAAGCTGAAGTATCGGCGTACGATTACTATACTCCATCTAGGATAGATTGCGCAATCGGCGTCTTCGCTGTCTAGCGTCCACAGAACGAACTTCTATGGAACAATATACACACGGCGCAAACGCCGCTGTGCAGCATCAGAACATGGAGGTAACATGAGCACATGTGCGGTTCACAAAGGTCTTGGAGACGAATCGTTCGACGAAGTCTTCGACGCCATGCAGGAAGACAAGTACTGGATCAACTTCTTCGTGAGGCCATGCTGCCCGCCGCCCGGCAAAAGCGACGCCATCAAGAGCCTGGACAAGCGGCGCGACGAGGTGCGCTCGCATGCCGGCTACACCGACGAGCAAAAAGAGCAGCTGTTGGCGATCATAGACGAACGCCAGGAATGGTACCTAGCCTCTCCCTTCTGCAAAGGTTAAACAGAAAGGGCTGGCCCTTGCGGACCAGCCCCTATCAACTGGGCACGAAGCAACGAGCCGCAGAAAGCGCCGGTCGGCCCTAAACGACCTCCTCGTCGTAGCCCTTCCGCTCGTCAGCCGCACGCAGCTCGATCTCGGCCAGGTTCTCCATGGTCGAGCGGATGATGTCGCTTCGCGACAGCGACCCCACCAGCAAGCGTTCGTCGCCCATGACGACGGGCACCTTCTTCAGGCGCTTCTCGGCTAGCAGCTTGCAGGCGTCCTCGAGCGGCGTCTCCACGTTCACACATATGGCGTTGGCCGTTGCTATCTTCATGACGTTCAGGTCGAGCAGCTTCGACACACGCAGGGCCAGGCCTTCGTTGTCGGGCATCTGGTAGAGCATGTTCGTGGGGTCGAGCACCGTTACGTCGCTTCTCCCGATGTACTTCATTATGTCGCCGTCGGATATGAAGCCGACGACAGAGTTCGACCCGTCCACCACGGGAAGCCCCGAAGTCTTGCTGCTGGCGAGGATCTGTGCAACGTCGCGGATGGTCGACTCGTTGGTGACCGAATAGGGCTCGGCGTTCATCATCATTCCCACCGTGATGACCTCGCCGTCCTCGGCCGGCGCCTCCTCCATGACGTACGACGCCTGGGGGCTGGGCTCGGTCTTGCGGTCGCGCACCATCGCCAGCACCATGACGAATATGACGGCCAGCATTATGGCGGTGAAGCAGAACGAGATGTGGATGCCGGCCATCTGCTGCTCGGCGGCCGGAAGGCCAGGGTATAGGAACGACGAGGTGGCAGAAAGCGAGACGAGTATGGCCGTGCCCAGCGACGCGCTGATCTGGTTGATGGTGTTGGCCGTGGCGTTGGCGTGCTGGATCACTCGGTTGTCCAACGAGTTGATGCCCCACGTGTTCAGCGGGGTCATGGTGAACTCGAGGCCAAGCGCTAGAAGCGTGTACACGCACGTGACGAACAGAAGCGGTGTCCCAAGGTTGAACGACACGAGGCCGACCGCCCCCACGCAGGCGACGAACGTGCCCGGCACCGTCAGCTTGCGCACGCCGAACTTGTCGAACAGGCGGCCGGCCATCATGGCCGTTATGGCGCCTATCACGGCACCGGGCAGCATGATCAGGCCGGTCTGCAAAGGAGTCGCGCCAAGCAGGTTCTGCAGGAATATGGGCAGCAGCACGCCTGTTCCGACGAGCCCCGCCTGGAAGCAGGCGACTATCGTGACCGTGGTGCGATAGTTCCTCGTCTTCAGCACCTGCACGCGCAAAAACGGAACAGGAAGCTTCCCCTGCCGGCGCACGAAGAAGAACATCAGCACCACGCCGAATGCGATCAGCACCAGGTTGAGCACAACGTTGTCGCTGGACGTGATGGACGACAGGCCGTACAGAAGCGACAGCAGCCCGAAGGACGAAAGCAGCACCGACACCTTGTCGAACGTGGTGCGCTCGAAGTCGCCATGGTTCCTAAGCACGAAGAACGAGGCAACGATGACCACAGCCGCGATGACGGCCACCACCACGAACAGCGCACGCCACCCGATGGTTTCGACCAGCACGCCCGAAACCGACGGCCCGACCGCCGGCGCGAACCCGATCACCAGCGACACGATGCCCATGGCCGACCCGCGGCGCTCGCGCGGGAAGATCAACAGGATGACGGTGAACACCATGGGCATGACGAAGCCCGTCGCTGACGCCTGCAGCATTCGGCCCAACAGCAGGAAGATGAACATGGGGGCGCAGGCCGCGAGCACCGTTCCTGCGGTGAAGATGCATAGGCCGCCTATGAAGAGCTGTCGCGTGCTGAACCTTCCCATAAGGTATGCAGACAGCGGAATTATGATGGCCTCTACCAGCGAGTATCCGCTGGTGAGCCACTGCACCGTGGTGGCGTCCACGTTCATGTCGCCCATGATCACGGGCAGCGCCGGCGAAAGCAGCGTCTGGTTAAGCACCACCAGAAGCGTGCCCGCCAAAAGCACCACAACAGTTCGCATCTGCTCGGAAGTAAGTCCCATGTAAATCACCCTCGTCTTGCTCAAGAAAAAGAAACGTGCGCCCCATTCGCAACAAGCATCACAGAATGGGGAGCACGCATTCGTAGACCGTGAAGCGTTCCATTGTAAGGCAAAAATCCCGCAAGATAAAGGCAGAAGACCACGAACGCGCCGTGGAGTCTCTTGCCGTGCGGGAGGTCCCGGACTGCCCAGAGAATCCGTCTGAGACAAAGAAGAGGCCCGAAGGGCCGCATGTGAAGGCGAGGGAG
>CABVEH010000045.1 GCA_902497215.1 uncultured Eggerthellaceae bacterium
CGCGGTGTTCTGCGCCTCGTCAAGAATGACGAAGCTGTCGTTCAGCGTGCGTCCCCTCATGAACGCCAGAGGGGCGATCTCGATGGTGCCGCTTTCCAGAAGCTCGTTGGCGTGTTCGACGTCGACCATGTCGAACAGGGCGTCGTACAGGGGCCTGATATAGGGGTCGACCTTCTCGGTCAGGGTCCCGGGCAGAAAGCCCAGGTTCTCGCCCGCCTCCAGGATGGGGCGCGAAAGCACGATGCGCCCGACCTCCTTGCGCCTGAGCGCTGCAATCGCCATGGCCATCGCCAGGTAGGTCTTCCCGGTGCCGGCAGGCCCGACGCCGAACGTCACCGTGTTCGACCTGATGGCGTCGACGTAGCGCTTCTGCCCGGGCGTCTTCGGATGGATGGACTTCCCGCGGCACGAGAGCACGACGTCCTCGCGCAGGGACGGAGGCGCGAACTCGCGCCTCTTCCTCATGTCTATGGCGCGGCGCACGAAGGCCTCGTCCACGGCGTCCCCCGCCGACGCGCATTCGACCATGTCGTCGAGCACGAGCGAAAGCGACTCCACGTCAGGCGCCGGCCCTTCGAGAAGGACCTGGTCGCCGCGCACCGTCATGCGCACGTCGTAGGAGGACCGAAGCAGCCTGACGTTTCCGTCGGCCTCGCCGAACAGGGCCGCCATGTCGGTCTCGGGCGGTATGGATATAGCCAGCGACCTGCTGTTTTCCTTGGGTTCCTGAGTCATAGGCAGATTGTATCATGCAACGCTTGCGCCGCTGCTACAGAGTGACCTCGACCAGGGCGCCCGGAGCGGCTCCAGCGGGGGCGTGCACGTCGTGGTAGCTTTCCGTGGTGCACCATGTCTCGTCCTCCACTACCGCGAGCTCGACGCTTCCGCGCCTGGAAGCGAGGTCGGCCTTTCGCAGACGGGCTCCCAGTTCGCGGAGCGCCTCGGCCCTGCGCAGGCGGACGTCGCGCGAAACCTGGTCGGCGCGGGCGGCTGCGGGCGTCCCTTCCCTTTCCGAGTACGGGAAGACGTGCATCTTCGAGAACCCGCATGCCTCGCAGACCTCGAAGGTGCGCATGAAGTCGTCCTCCGTCTCGCCCGGGAACCCTGCGATTACGTCGGTGCTGATGGAAGCCGAAGGCATCAAGGCGCGCACCTTTGCGACGAGGTCGACGAAGTCCTCGGCGCTGTAACGCCGCCCCATCTCGCGGAGCACCTTCGACGACCCCGACTGCAGGGGCAGGTGGAAGTGCCTGCAGATGCGGCCGTCCGACGATGCGACGACGCGCAGGATGGCGTCGTCCAGGTTGTCGGGCTCGATAGAAGAAAGCCTGATCCTGCAATCGGGGCCCTCGTCCAGAAGCAGCGACAGCAGGCCGTCAAGGCGAAGGCCGCCGAAGTCGTACCTGCCCAGGTTTATGCCGGCCAGCACGATCTCGGACGCGCCGAGCGAGGCAGCCTCGTGCGCATCGTCGAGGACCGACTGCGGGTCGGTGCTGACTTCGGGGCCGCGCAGCTTGTGGACGATGCAGTACGCGCACTCGTTCGCGCAGCCGTCCTGCACCTTTATACCCACCCGTGCCCGGCCAAGGGCGAGGAACGAGCGGGAGGCGTCACACGAGGGCAGAAGCGCCCCGCCCGGGCCGCAGGGGCTACCAGGAGTGCCATGCGCAGGAACAGCGTCGGTACGCACGGCTTCCTCGGCAAGGGCGCCAAGGCGTTTTTCCAGGTCCCATTTGGCGACGACTTCGACCCTGTCGGACATCCCGGCATAGACGGACGGGTCCTGAACCGCCGCGCACCCGGTGACGACGACCTTCGCGCGCGGGTTGGCGGCAAGCGACTGCCTGACGGCCTTGCGGGTCTTCTTCTCGGCGACGGCCGTGACCGTGCACGTGTTCACGACAACGATGTCGGCGTCGCTGGCGCAGGGCGTCATGCCCGACCCGGCGAGCTGGCGCTCGAACGCGTCGGACTCCACCCGGTTGACCTTGCACCCCAGGTTGACCACCTTGAACCTCAACAGGCGCGCCCTTCGCCCTGGCATGAAGCGCCTCCCATGCCGCCAAGCTCGTAGGACACGAGCGCGCATCCCACGATCCCAGCCGTCTCGGTGCGCAGAATGCTCGGGCCCAGCGACGCGACGGATGCCGCTTCGTTCGAAGCCATGATAGCCTCGACCTCGGATTCGGAAAGCCCTCCCTCGGGCCCCACCACGACCGCGACGTCTGCGTCGGGTGCGCCTTTGACGCGTTCGAGCGCACGTGCGATGGTGTCCTCGCAGGAGGCTTCCTCCCAGAACACGACGACGACGTCGAAGCCGCCGAGGCCCTCGCAAGCCTGCTGGAACGTCTTCACGTCGGACACTTCGGGCACGAGCCCCCTTCCCGACTGCATGGCGCGATGGACGACCACCTGTCGCGCTTGCGGGCCGCCTTGGATGCGTCAAGGCGCACCACCGACCTGGACGAGGCGAACGGGACGAACGCGCACGCCCCCACCTCCGTGGCATGGCGCACTACGGTCTCCATCTTGTCGCCCTTGGCCAAGGCCTGATAAAGGGTTATGCGGAAGGGGGGTTCCGGACATCCCAGGCGCGACGCCACGGACGCCACCAGCGAATCCCCCATGCTTTCGACCTCGCATTCGAAGTAGTCCCCCGATGCGTCGACCACGGCGATGTGCTCGCCAGGCGAAAGGCGCAGGACGCGGGCGTGCCGGAGGTCTTCGTCGGAAAGACGGAGCTCGAACGTGCGCCCCTCCTCCGCCGAGAGGACCTGCTCGTCCAGGAAGAAACGGTGAAGGCTCATGTGCGGGGCCTAGTTGAAGGCGTCGCGGATCTTCTCGAGCGGAGACTTCTTCTGGGACACGGCCTCGCCCATCTCGGAGGCCAGTTCCTCGAGGAGCTCGCGTTCGCGCTTCGAGAGCCTCTTGGGGATGCGCACGTCGACGTGGACGAACAGGTCGCCTCGGGAATCGCTCCCGAGCTTGGGAAGGCCATGGCCCTTCACGCGGACCACGTCGCCGGCCTGCGTCCCTGCGGGCACCTTCACCTTGACGGTCTCGTCTTCCATGATGCCGTCCACCTCGAGCTCGGCCCCCAGCGCCGCCTGCACCATGGGCACCGTTATGGCGGCGTGCAGGTGGTTGCCGTCGCGTTCGAAGTTCTCGTGCGGCTTGACGCGCACGGTGACGATCAGGTCGCCGGCCGAGGCGCCCTGCATGCCCGCCTCGCCGAAGCCCGACACCTTGAGCTGCTGTCCGTCGCGGATGCCGGCCGGGATCTCCACCGACACGCGCTGGCGGTCGGGGACACGCCCCTGGCCCTCGCATTCCTCGCAGGCGCCCTCTATGACGCTTCCGGTGCCATGGCACGCGCTGCACGTGGTGGACGACTGCATGTCGCCCAGGAACGTGCGCTGCACCGTGACCACCCGACCGCTGCCGCCGCATTCCTGGCACTGCACCTCGTGGCCGTCCTCGCCGAGGCCGGTGCCGTCGCAGTCAGGGCACGGCGCCAAGCGGTCGTACACGACCTCGCGCTTCGTGCCCGACGCGACCTGCTCCAGCGTAACGTCGATGCCCATGCCCATGTCGCGGCCTTCCTTGCTGACGGTTCGCCCTCCGCGGGCGCCTCCGCCGAAGAAGGTGGAGAATATGTCGCCCATCCCGCCAAAGCCTCCGAAGATGTCCTCGAAGTCGACGTAGCCGGGGCCGCCCTGCGACCCGGCTCCGGGGATGGTGCCGAACCTGTCGTACTGCGCGCGCTTGTTCGCGTCGGACAGCACGTCGTAGGCCTCGTTGAGCTCCTTGAACTCGTCCTCGGCCGTGGGCGAGTCGTTCACGTCCGGGTGCAGCTCGCGCGCCTTGTGGCGGAATGCCTTCTTTATCTCGGCGTCGCTGGCGTTCCTGTCTACGCCCAGGATCTCGTACAGGTCTTTGGTCGTTGCTGGCATCTTTTCCCCTGTTTTCCCCGTTTATTCCATGTTGAGTATGCTCTGGGCGGCACGCACCGCCCCTATAACGTTGCCGTAGTCCATGCGCCTGGGGCCGATGACTGCCACCACACCCCGCGAGTCGCCGTAGCCGTACACGCCGGCCACCACCGACACGCACACGAGGCTGGAGTCCTCGTTCTCGCGCCCTATGCGCACCGCGAAGCCGTCCGTGGCCGAGGACGCCTCGTCGAACGCCTTGAAGTAGACCGTATCGTCCTCGAGGATCTCCATGAGCGGAAGAAGCGACGACGACTCCTGGAACTCAGGCTTGCGCATGAGCGAGCTCAGGCCCAGGCGTTCCTTCTTCGCAAGCGAGACTTCCGAAGGCGCACCGTCCGCGTCCATGCATCCGACGATCGAAAGGCAGTCGGTCAGGCGCGCAAGCTCCTCGGACACCTGGCGCATCAGGCCATCGAGCGCGTCTGCGCTGGCCCGCATGCGGGCGGCCATGTCGTCGCGCACGTTGCTCTGGTACGCCTCCGAGGCCAGAAGGTCGTCGACGAACTCGCGGTAGCCCGCATCGGTAGGTATGCGGCCGGCCGAGGTGTGCGGCTGCGTTATGTAGCCGGCCTCCTCGAGCGCCGAGAGCTCGTTGCGCACCGTGGCGGAGCTGACGCCGAGGTGGTACTGCTCGGCTATCGTCTTCGAGCCGACGGGCATCGCATGGGACACGTACTCCTCTATGAGCGCGCGAAGTATCCTCTGCCTGCGGTCTGAAAGCATCCGTCCTCCTGTTCTCGTCGCACCTATTTTAGCAACCTCGGGCCAAGAGTGCTAACGAGACCGGAAAGCTTGTGTCGATTGGATGATGAGGGCTTGGCCGTTCATGCGCAAAAACGCATCAACCAGCAAGGTCAAGCAAGGCGCCGAAGAGCTCGTTGCCCAGAAGCCAGCCCTTCTGCGTAGGGCGCCACCCGCCTTCGTGGGCCTCCACGAGGCCGAGAGAGGCGAGTCTTGCAAGCGTCTCGTCGAATCCCGGCAGCGCGTCGCGGAAGGTGGAGCAGGCCTCGGCGCTGACGCCTTCGGTCATGCGCATGGCCAGCATCAGGTCCTCGGCGGCCATCTGCACGGCGTCGAGGTCGTCCACCACGACGCCGTCCTGCACCCTCATGCGGCGTTGCGCGTTCTGCGTCATGGTGACGGCCGACTCGCCTATCCCAAGGTATGGTTTCCCCTGCCAGTAGGACATGTTGTGGCGGCTTTCGAAGCCGGGGCAGGCATAGCTTGCGACCTCGTACCGGCGAAGCCCTGCTCCCTCGAGCCTGGCGCAGGCCAGCTCCATCATGTCGGCCTGCGTGTCGTCGTCGGGGATGTGCAGGCGTCCCTTGCGCATGAGCCTCTCAAACTTCGTGCCCTTCTCTATCGTCAGCGGATAGATGCTGACGTGGGTCACGCCAAGCCCGACGGCGGTCTCTATGCTGCTTTCCAGCTGCTCGGGAGTCTGCCCGGGAAGGCCGCACATGAGGTCGACGCTCACGTTCTCGAACCTGCATTGCGCGTCGCTCACGGCGCGCTTGGCGTCGTCGGACGTGTGTATGCGCCCCAGCGTCTCCAACAGGCCATCGTCGAAGGACTGCACCCCCAGCGACAGCCTGTTCGCACCGAGCGCCCAGATGTCGCGAACGAGCCTCTCGTCCAGCGATTCAGGGTTCGCCTCCACCGTGCATTCCACCTCGGTGGTCAGATGCATTGACGTGCCGATGGCGTACAACAGCTGCGTAAGGCCGCGGCTTTTCGCGAACGTGGGCGTGCCTCCGCCTATGTATACCGTCTCGACCTCGGAAAGCTCGCCTTCTGCGCCTTTGGCCCTGATGTCGCGCACCAGGCCCTCCAAGTAGGCGTCGACCTCGGGCGACCCCTCCTTCACGGCCCGGGTGTGGAAGTCGCAGTAGTTGCACCTGGACTTGCAGAACGGAACGTGCACGTATAGGGCCTTGTAGGCGTCATGCGGCATTGCATACCTCCAGAAGCTGGTCGAAGACCTCATCGAAATCGCCCACGGTGCAGCATTCGTTGAATCGCCCGCGCGCCGCAGCGGCCCCGGGAAGCCCGTGCACGTACCACGCGGCGTGCTTGCGCATGGGGGCCACGCGTCCTCCGTTCGCGCCGGCGAGCATGGCCACGTGACGCTTGGCCAGCCCAAGGCGCTCGGCCGGGCTCGGTGGCTCAGGGGCGTCCCTGCCCTCGAGCGCGGCCCGCACGTCGGCAAACACCCAGGGGTTGCCTTCGGCGCCTCGGGCCACCATCACGGCGTCGCATCCCGTCTGCGCGGCCATGCGCACGGCGTCGTCCCCGCACGTCACGTCCCCGTTCCCGACCACGGGCACCGAAACCGCCTGCTTTACGCGGGCTATGGTCCCCCAATCGGCGTCGCCGCGGTACATCTGCGTGGAGAAGCGCCCGTGCACCGTCACCGCATCGGCCCCGGAATCGGCCATGGCGCGTGCGAACTGCGGGGCGGTCTCGCCCGCATCGTCCGACCAGCCGCGGCGGAACTTGCATGTCACTGGGTGTTCGACGGAGCGCTTGCAGACCGAGACGATGTCCGACGCCAGCCGGACGTCCTTCATGAGCGCCGAGCCGTCGCCCTTGCTGACTATCTTGCGGGCAGGGCAGCCCATGTTTATGTCGATCAGGACGAGCTTGCTGCCAAGCTCCTGCTCGACCCAGGCCGCCATGTCGGCCACCACCTGCGGCTCGTGGCCGAACAGCTGGACGGCCACCTCGTTCTCGCCCTCTCCCAGGTCGACCAGGTGGCGCGTCTTGTCGTTGGCGTAGGAAAGCCCCTTGGCAGAAACCATCTCGGTGTAGGCCAGGTCGGCCCCCTGCTCACGGCAGAGACTGCGGAAAGCGACGTCGGTGACCCCCGCCATGGGTGCCAGGATCGCCTTGTATTTCCCGAAGAGGCCTTCCACAGGCGCCAAGCCTTCCAGAAGAGACGCGCGACCGGATTGCGCGCTAGGACGCGAGCCCGTCGCCGAGGAACGTGATGGCGCCGCAGGACACGACGACGAACAACGCCAGCAGGAGCACGACGACGAGCGCGACGACCGCCATGACGCGCGACCTGCGCCGGGCCTTGTCCAGCTCCTGCAGGTCCTGCGCGTTCTTCGCCTCGTCGAACGGGTCGTTCAGCCAGTCGTATTCTTCGTCCGCTTTGCCCATAGCCTCAAATTACCACCTAATCAGCATCTTTTCTAATATCTCATCAAACAATAAAGCATTGAAGACAATCTGCAAATCCTACAGGACGAACCAATGATTCTTGATGTTCTTTCCGTAAAGGCTTTCCGAGGTGCCTCGATTTGTCGTGAAAGCGCGCGGGAGTTGGCTTCGCCCAACGACCAAGGCGCGCTTGGAGCGGCAAAGGGAGGTGGCTCGGGAAGCCCCGATCAATCATCCACTTTGAGTATGGCCATGAAGGCTTCCTGTGGAACCTCTACGTTCCCCAGCGCCTTCATGCGTTTCTTCCCTTCCTTCTGCTTCTCCAGCAGCTTGCGCTTGCGGGATATGTCGCCGCCGTAGCACTTGGCTAGCACGTCCTTGCGCTTGGCCTTCACCGTCTGGCGCGCCAGCACGCGGCCGCCCACCGCGGCCTGGATGGGGACCTCGAACATCTGGCGCGGGATTATCCCCTTCAGCTTCTCCGCAAGCGTGCGCCCGCGGTCGTACGCCTTGTCCTTGTGGATGATGAACGACAGGGCGTCGACGGGCTTGCCCGACAACAGTATGTCGAGCTTCACGAGGTCGGAGCGCTTGTACCCCATGAACTCGTAGTCGAGGCTGGCATACCCCTTCGTGTTCGACTTGAGCTTGTCGAAGAAGTCGAGTATCAGCTCGGAGAGCGGGATCTCCCAAAGCATCTCCACCGTGGTCTGGGAAAGGTAGTTCATGGTGACGAAGGTGCCGCGGTGCGCGACCGTGAGGTCCATGACGGCGCCCACGTAGTCGGGCGGGATGAGTACCTTGGCCTTCAGGTAGGGTTCCTCCATGTGGTCTATCTCGCCGGCGTCGGGCATCTCCTGCGGGGAATGCAGCGACACCATCTCGCCGTTGCGCTTGTAGACGTGGTATTCCACGCTTGGCGCGGTGGCTATGAGGTCGAGCCCGAACTCGCGCTCGAGACGTTCCTTTATGACCTCCATGTGCAGAAGCCCCAAAAAGCCCACGCGGAAGCCGAAGCCCAGCGCGTGCGACGTCTCGGGC
>CABVEH010000046.1 GCA_902497215.1 uncultured Eggerthellaceae bacterium
CGAGGCGGTGAGGTTCGATGGCTAGCCCGCAGATCAGGTTCGTGCCCGACAAGGCAGGCTTCGCCCGGATGCGCAACTGTCCAAAGCTGCAGCAGATCTGCCTGTCCGCCGCCCAGGGCATAGCCCAGAGGGCGCGCCATGGCAGGTACGGCTACAGGACCGACGTCAGGACGGGCAAGAAGCGATGCTGGGCCCGCGCGACATGGTCGCCGGACGAATACCTTGCGTTGCAGGGGAGGTCCAAGTACATCGAATCGTTGCGCCAGGACCCTGCGAAGAAGGCGCTCGAGGACGCAGCTAGGGGGTACAAGCTTTGAACGATGAACAGAACGACGTCGGAACCGAGGTTTGCATCGGGATCCTTCAGGAGGCGTTCCCGGACATCGAGGTCACGAGCGAGATTCCGTTCGACAGGCCTGAAGACCCAATGATCCAGGTATCCCGCACGGGAGGCAAGCAAGGCGAGTTCGTTAGCGAGCCCACGATGCAGCTTCTCGTGTGGGGAAGCGACGACTCCTCGGCGAGTTCGATGGCCACGACCGCGATTCAGTCGGTGGTCGCCGCGGCTCGCGACCACGAGTCGCTTTCGCATGCCGAATGCACCTCGATGGAGCGTGACGAATGGGCTGCGGCCGGCGAATCACGCTACCGGGTGCAGATGAAGATGGTCATCAACCTGTAGGTCATTCGGCAGACATTCGCATTCGCAAAGGCGCCAAGGGCGCTTTATTTTCGGAAGGAGAGGCATGGCCGACACAGTCTCAACCAACACGAACAAGAACAACAAGAACAACGTCTCGACGGCCAAAGGCGTCGCCGGAGGGTACCTCTTCTCGGCTCCCGCGGGAACGCCGGTTCCCACGAATTTCTGGGACGAGCTGGACCCTGCGTTCAAGTGCCTCGGCTACGTTGCCGAGGACGGCCTCGAGGAGGTCCCTGATGGCTCGGCTGACGACGTCACCGACATGAACGGCGACGTGGTTGGCGAGACAAACGAGAAGACCACCGAGACCCTCAAGTTCAAGCTGATGGAGATATCGGAGGAGTCCTTGGCCATGCGCTTCGGCCACGAAAACATCGACAGCTCCGATGCCGCTCAGCTCGTCGTCGACCACAACTGGTCCAAGGCCAAGGAGGAGAGGGCCATAGTCGCCGAGCTTGTTCTTAAGAACAAGCGCCGCTGGCGCAAGGTCATCTCAGACAGCACCGTGAACGAGCGCGGGGGGATGCAGCTGAACGGCTCGAACGTCGCGGGCCACGAGGTGACGGTCAAGTACCTCAGCGACGCCGACGGATCCTGCGCGAAGGACTACATCCAGAAGCTTGATGCGCAGGGCAAGCCCATCGCGCACGCCGAAGAGACATCCGTCGACCCCCAGTCCGACGGGCAGGGCGCGCCCGAGGCGCAGACCCTGTCCGCTGACAGCGTGCAGGGCGACCTCGCCCTGCAGGACATGACAGTCGCCCAGCTCAGGGCATACGCCTCGAACGAAGGCGTTGACCTGACTGGCAAGAACACGAAGCAGGAAATCATCGACGCCATCCTGGCGGCGATCTAAGGAAAGGAGCCGAACATGGCAGCCACCGCAACGGTCGAATTCAACGGCAACAAGATCAAGTACGACAAGACGGCGGTCAGATCCTACAAGGTCCAGCGCGCGCTCGCGACTCCGGGCCAAGGGATGTTCGACGCCGTCGACAGGATCCTCCTGGGGAAGTCGGAAGAGGTCGCCGAGTCCCTTGGCGACGACATGCAGGAAATGACGGCGCTGCTTACCGCAATCGCCGAGCAGGAGGCCGACGCAAAAAACTAATCCTTCTGGCCCGCTGCTGGCTCGAGCGAAGATGCGAGCTCGAAGCAGACATGGCGCAGACCTACGGGATAAGGCTGGCTGATTACGACTTGGACGGAGAGCCACCCGACGAAGACGTCAGGTGGCTCTCCTCTTTGTGCGCGCAACTCCCAGCCGACGCCCGCGTCCGCGTCATGGACGATCCTGACCTGGCGTGGGACGACGCCACCAGGATGCAGCGAGCCATCGACTATCGGCTGCAGGAGATATCTTACCTGCTGCAGGGCAACAAAGGACAGAAGCCGAAGGCGCTCGACACGCCAAGCGAAGCTTCCCGCAAGGCCCAGATTGCCGAGGATTTCGACAAGAACCGTGCGATGGTCGACGAGCTGCTGGGCATCGTCCCCTTCGGGGGTGATGCCTGATGGCCGGAATCGGAAACATAGGCACCGTCTACGTCAACGTCGCGCCATCCTCGTCGGGCTTCGCCAAGTCCCTGGGGGCCGCCGGCAGCGCCGGCGGAATCACCGCCGGCAACATGTTCAAGTCGTCCTTCGGGTCGATCGTCGGGGGCTCGGCCATAGGCAACGTCCTTGCAGCCGGGTTCTCGAAGGCGATGGGGGCGATATCCAGCTCCATGGGAGCTGCCGTATCGCGCGTTGACACGCTGAACAACTTCCCGAAGGTCATGGTCAACCTCGGCTATGGCGCCACCGAGGCCACAGCCTCGATCAACGCGCTGTCCGCAGGCATCGACGGCCTTCCTACGTCGCTCGACGGCATTGTGTCGATGACGCAGCAGCTCGCCCCATTGTGCGGCGGAATGGAAAAGGCGACGTCGCTTTCCCTGGCCATGAACAACATGTTCCTTGCATCCGGCGCATCTACTGCAGACCAGGCGAGAGCCATGCAGCAGTACACGCAGATGCTGGGCCGCGGCAAGGTCGAGCTGAACGACTGGCGCACCCTCCAAGAGGTGATGCCTGGGCAGCTCAACCAGGTAGCCTCGGCGATGCTGGGCGTCGGCAAGAACTCCACCGACCTCTACGATGCATTGAAGTCCGGAAACGTGACGATGGACGACTTCAACGCAGCCGTCCTGAGGCTGAACCAGGAGGGCGTGAACGGGTTCGCGTCCTTCGAGGAGCAGGCAAGGACCTCCACGGAGGGCATCGGCACGGCCATGGAGAACGTGCAGAACCGCGTGGCCAAGGCCGTGGGCAAGGTCATAGACCACATTGGCCAGTCCAACATCTCGGGCGCCATCAACGGGTTCTCGTCGCAGTTCGGCGCGGTCGCCGACAAATTCATTGCCATGTGGGACGGCATGATGTCGACGATCGACTTCGAGGGGTTCAAGACCGTATTTGGAGAGCTGCAATCAGCGGTCGGAGGCCTGTTTTCCCAGGGTGACACCGCTGCAACGTTCGGCGCGCAGCTTGGCACGGCCATAAACGGGCTCATACCCGTGATTCATGTACTGACGCCTTTCGTCCAGATGTTTGCGCTTGCCTTGAAAATAGCCATGGACAACGCGAGCTGGCTCATACCCGTCCTGCTCGTCGCTGTCGCGGCCTTCAAGGGCTTCGGAATCGTGAACACTGCAGCAGGCTTCCTGCAGGTGTTCACGGGCAAGGTGAAGCTGGCAAAGACCCCGACGGCGCAGTGTGCGAAGGAGATGCTTGGCGTCGGCGCAGCCGCATTGATGGTCGGTGCAGGCGTCGCGCTTGCGTGCGCCGGCGTCTGGCTGCTTTCGAATGCGGCCATATCGCTTGCAAGCGAGGGGGGCATGGCCATTGTTGTCATGTTCGGAATGGTTGCGGCCGTTGCGGCCCTTGCGGTCGTGTTCGGCTTGCTGGCTCCGTCGCTGAGCTCCAGCGCGGTCGGATTGATCGCATTGGGGGCATCGGTGCTTTTGGTGGCTGCAGGCCTGGCGATCCTTGCCACATGCGCGATAGCCTTGAGCGAAGCCGGGTCGCCGGCGATTCTCATGATGTTCGGAATGGTGGCCGTTGTTGCCGCGCTCGCCGTCGTGTTCGCGGCCCTGGGCCCGGTTCTGACCGCAGGCGCTGTCGGAATGCTCGCATTCGGGATGGCTGCGATGATGGTTGGCGTTGCGCTCGTGCTGGTTGCGACGTCAATCCTGATTGTGTCGACGTCGCTGCCTCTGCTGTCGCAATACGGAATGTCTGGGGCTGCCGCCCTGGTCTCGCTAGCAGGAGCCGTCGCACTTTGCGGCGCCGGCCTTCTGGTCATGGGCGCAGGTGCGCTGGTTGCTGCCGTAGGCGTCCTGGCGCTTGGCGCCGCCATTCTGGTGGCCGCTGTGGGAACGGCCATGCTGGCTGCTGCAGTTCTGGTGCTGTCGGCCGGAGTTCTTGTGCTTGGCGCAGGACTGATGCTCTGCGGCACTGCAATGCTTCTGGTCGCGACAGGCGCCACGATGGGTGCCGCGGCATTGGCCATGATGGCGCCTGCTGCTCTCGCTGCAGCTCCCGGGTTGGCTGCGCTTGGCGTCTCTGCCGGCGCAGCCGCCCTTGGGCTGATGGCGGCTGTTCCAGGCCTTACGGGGCTTGCTGGCGCCGCAATGATGGGAGCCGCCGGAATCCTGGGCATAGCTGCAGGCTTCACGTCTGCAACGGCCACGTGCTCGTCGTATTCAGCGGCCATGGCCAAGGCGCAGAAGACTACAGACAGTTCCTGCAATTCCATGTCTCAGAACATGGAGAAGCTTAAGAACAAGGCGTCCTCTACCGTCTCGCAGATTGTTCAGCAGTTTTCCGGGATGAGGCTCTACATCCCGTCGCCTCAGCTGGGCCCCATGCCGCATTTCTACATAAACGGCAGCTTCAACATGGAGACGGGAAGCGTCCCAACCATCGGCGTCAACTGGTACGCAAGGGGAGCGGTCTTCAAGAAGGCCTCGATCGTCGGAGTTGCAGAAGCCGGCGACGAGATGGCGCTGCCCCTCGACAACAAGAGCGCGACGGCACCCTTGGCGAACCAGATCGCCGATTGCGTGGTCGGCCGACAAAGCGAAACCGCCGACAAGATCGCAAGCCTGCTCGTCCAGGTCGTCTACCTGTTGGAAGAGATATCCGGGCGAATACCAAAGGCAACGTCGGCCAGGGACATGAGGAGGATGCAGGCTTATGCACGCACTTAGGTACGTAAGCGCGTCCGGCCTTGTGGTCGAGATGGACGGCCCTTCCACGTGGGCTGGAACCGCGCTGGACATGCGCGCGAACAAGTGGGACTACGAACTGGGGGCGCGCCGCCTGAAGCGCGCCCTCAGAAAGGCCTGGACCCCAGAGGTCGAGGTCTACTTCGGAAACTCGAAGGACGCCGACGTCGCCGCTGCAATCTTCGACGCGGACGTGGGGGCGGGGATCCCTGGAATGTTTTATGCCAACGGCTGCCATCAGCCAGGCTACTGTTTGGGACTCGTGCCGCTCAACCTCACCAGAAGGGGATTGAAGGCCAAGCTGCAGATCGCCCTGCTCGACGGGGTATGGCGCATCCCTGAGACGTATCACCTGTTCCCGCAATCTGGTGACATCAACGGAACCAAGGTGTACCCGCTCCGGTACCCATACACCTACGGTTCCTCTCTGGGTGTCAGGTATCTGAACATAGGTGACATGCTTCCGATTGCCTGGAAGATGGTCATCTACGGGTATGCCGTCACGCCTCAGCTGACAATCGGCGGGAACGTCTACCAGTTCGACGTGACGGTGCCGGACGGCGGTTACCTCGAGGTCGACACCTCGCCTGCAGATCCCACGGTTAGGCTCGTCACGGCAGACGGCGCCTCGATGGATGCCTTCGACTGCGCGCAGCGTGGCTCCGGCCCCGGTTGCGGAGCTTATGCGTTCGAGCGCATCAGCCCTGGCCGCAAGCCTGTCTACTGGAACGATTCCTTCGGCACGGATTTGACCGTTTACCACGAAACGGGGTGTCCGCCCAATGCTTGCGACTAGGACGCCTCTGATAGTAATAGATCCATCGGGCAAGGCATTGGGCTCGATTTCGGACTACACGCTGGAACTTTCCTACGGCGAAGACGAGTGCGACTTCACGCTCTCCGACATAAACGCGGTCGTCATGCCTGTCCCCCATGGGCGCATAGGCATCGATGGGTCGCAGTACGCAGGCGTAGTGGACACCATGAGCGTGGATTCGGAGGAGGGGAAGGGCGACTCGTTGTCTTTCGCCGGGCGCACGATGCAGGGGATTGCCGTCGACGCCGTGATTATGCCCCCGTCCGGAAGCACGCACGAAGTGGTGTCAGGGACTCTTTCGGAGGTTGCAGAGCGAGAGATTTCACGCTGCGGGCTGTCCGACGTATTCTCGGTCGACAAATGCGACGTGCGTGTCTCCAGCTATGCGTTCAACCGATTCGTGAACCTCTACGACGGGCTGAGGATGCTGGCTGGAAAAGTCGATTACAGGCCGGGCTTCTACTTCCTCGAAGGAGAATTCCGGATCAGGTTCGAACCCAAGAACGCCTACGGAACCGCTGCAGGCGAGCGCGTCTATTACAACTTCGACAAGGCCTACAGACCCATCAACGGAATCATAGGCCTGGGCTCGGGGCAAGGCCTAAGCCGCCTGACGTCCATATGGTACGCGTCCGAAACGGGCGCCGTGAGCCGTACGCAGAGCCTGTTCGGCGTAGACGCACGGATCATGACCTACCAGCTCAATTCGTCGGACCAGGCCGAGCTCGACTCTAAGGCAAAGGCGAAACTCGAGGAGATTCAAAAGAAGAACCAGGCTGACATTACCCTCCCCGAAGGCGTCGTGCTGGACGTTGGGGACACGGTCAGGTTCTCCAAGCCCGAATACTCGATCGACGAATCCCTCGAGGTGTTACGCGTCGTTCTAAACGCCAAGGAAGGCGTCTGCACGCCGGACTGCGAATTTGGCCTGGCCGATTGGCCAGAAGACGAAGACTAGGAGATAGCATGCCCAGACGCACGAACATCACGCAGTGCGAATGCGACCGCTGCGAGTACAAGGAAATATTGGACGACGATTCTCCCACTGCCGCAGATTGGCATGACGTTGACCGTATCACAGCCGAGGGCAAGGCGCGCCACATGCTGCTTTGCAAAGGCTGCTACGAGAAATACAAGGACCTTGTTAACAAAGAGGACACGCAGTACCGCTTGTTCATGGGGGAGAGTACCAACTATGACGATCAATCTTAGAACCGGCCTTACCGACAAGAGCGTACCTGCAGCTGCAGACCGGTCCCTTTATGCCGGCATAGCAGGCCCGGACGACTATGTACTAGACGATGGCGCAAAGCTGGCCGCCTCTCTCAGGGACGCCAACCACCTGGTTGTACAGGACGGATCCGCAATCATGTGCGGCGCTCATGTAACTTTCGACGGAACGACGGAGTTCGTCATCCCCTCAGGCGTGCAGGGCGCAAAGCGATCGAACATTGCAGTTGCCAGATTCTCGACAGATGGCGACACGGAAAAATGCGATGCGCTGGTGCTTTCGGGCGAACCTGTTACTGACGGCACACCTCCGGACCCTGAATTATCAACAGGAGACATTCGCGAAGGTGCAACCGTGCATGACATGAAGCTATATCGTGTCGTGACGGACGGAATAACCGCGCTGACCCCGGAACCTTTATTCAGCGTGCTCACGCCGATGTCCGAGCTTCAGAAGGCTTGGGATTCCATATCCCAGCGAAAGAAGCTTCTATGGAACGGGTGGCTGCAAGGCTCGGGCTCGCTTGAATTAGGTGACCTGTCTAGCTACAGGGCGCTGCTGCTGGAGTTCGACACAAACTCGAATCGAGGCATATGTGCAGTCCCATGCGTCGATGGGACGTGGAAGATTGGAGACGCCCACGGCATCCCCGGGAATTTCGGCGGCAAGTGGGCCGTCAATTTCCTCGGCGTGGCAGTGACGATCAGCGGCGACACGCTTAGCTTCAGCGACGCAAAATACAGCATCTACTCGACCGTTGGGCTTGGAAGCGCACTGCTTTTCAGCGCCGGCGACATAAGCGGCCTCGCGGCCGTCTACGGGATATAGGACTACATCGGCTCTACAAGCAGCACGCCATACGAAACTACGCACTGAGCAAGCGCGACGCTGCACAGTTGGAGATGCCTGTCATCGTCGTCGGCTGGCCAGTGGTAAGTCACGAAGAACCGCTGCCCATAGTCGGGCAGGGCGATGGGTATTGGTCGCTTCTTGAAGCCGTAGGACGATAGGTCGAGGTTTTCCTCCAGGGCGTCTGGCGGGTTGATGACTTTGCCAGTGTTATGCCGGAAGAACACCACCCGCCGGACACCATGAGATATGGAATGTCAGATAGCCGGAATGTACAACACGAACGCGCTAGGCGTTGCC
>CABVEH010000047.1 GCA_902497215.1 uncultured Eggerthellaceae bacterium
GACGCGATGACGTACACGACGCTGTCCTTGATGGCGAACTGGATGTTGATGAGCCCCTTGACGCCAAGCTTCAGTGCAAGTTCGCGCGCGATCTGGCGCAGACGGTCCTGCATGGCGTCGGAAAGGGCGAACGGAGGTATGCAGCACGCCGAGTCACCGGAATGGATGCCGGCCATCTCGATGTGCTCGAGGATGCCGCCGATGTAGACGTCCTTTCCGTCGCAGAGCGCGTCCAGGTCGAGCTCGACGGCCCCTTCCAGGAAGCGGTCGAGGTATATGGGATGGTCGGGCGATATGCGTGCGGCCTCGTTCATGTACTTCTCGAGCTGCGCCGAGTCGTACACGATGGCCATTCCCCGGCCCCCCAGCACATAGCTGGGACGCACGAGCAAGGGGAACCCGATGCGGTCGGCCACCTGGCAGGCCTCCTCGAAGGTGTTGGCCATGCCTGCAGCCGGGTACGGGATCAGCATCTCGTCCAGGATCGCCGAGAAACGGTCGCGGTCCTCGGCCAGGTCGATGGATTCGGGCGACGTACCCATGATATGGACGCCTGCGGCCTCGAGCGGACGCGCCAGCTTCAGCGGAGTCTGTCCGCCGAGCGTCACGATGACGCCGTCGACGTCCTCGACGTCGATGATGTCCATGACGTCCTCGTATGTCAGCGGCTCGAAGTACAGCTTGTCGGAGGTGTCGTAGTCGGTGGACACGGTCTCGGGGTTGCAGTTGACCATGATGGTCTCGTACCCGATGGACGACAGCGCGTAGCTGGCATGCACGCAGCAGTAGTCGAACTCGATGCCCTGCCCGATGCGGTTGGGGCCGGCGCCCAGGATCATGGCGCGGGGCTTGGTCTTGGGCCTGACCTCGCTCTCGGCGGCATCGTAGGTCTTGTAATGGTACTCGGTCTCGCTTGAGAACTCGGCGGCGCAGGTGTCGACGGTCTTGAAGGCGGGAACCACGCCCAGCTGCTTGCGCCGCTCTCGCACTTCAAGCTCGTCGGAGCCCGTCAAAAAGCCGATCTGCACGTCGGATATGCCGTACTGCTTTGCAAGCAGCATGGCGTCGTGGTCGATGTCTGAAAGGCTCATGCCCTTGAGCGCCTTCTGCACGGCCACCATGTCGGCGATCCGGCTGATGAAGAACGGGTCGATGCCGGTAAGCTCGCACACCTCTTCGCACGACATGCCGGCCGCAAGCGCGTCTGCCAGGTAGAAGACGCGCTCGGCGGTAGGGCGCCTTACCAGCTCCACCAGTTCGTCGCGCTGGTAGTGCAGGCCCGCGGGCGAGTCGATGCCGAGGCCCCAGCGGGAGTTCTCCAGCGACCGCAGGGCCTTGCCCAGCGACTCTTCGAACGTGCGCCCTATGGCCATCACCTCGCCCACCGCCTTCATGCGTGTGGAGAGGGTGTCGTCGGTGCCCTGGAACTTCTCGAACGCGAAGCGCGGCACCTTGACCACGCAGTAGTCGATGGAGGGCTCGAAGCAGGCCGGCGTGGCCTGGGTGATGTCGTTCAGGATCTCGTCGAGCGTGTATCCGACGGCCAGGCGCGCGGCGGCCTTGGCTATCGGAAAGCCGGTGGCCTTCGACGCCAGCGCCGACGAACGCGACACGCGCGGGTTCATCTCGATGATGACCATGCGGCCGTCGCGCGGGTTCACCGCGAACTGGACGTTGCTGCCTCCCGTCTCCACGCCGATCTTCTCAAGCACGGCCAGCGACGCCACGCGCATGCGCTGGTACTCCACATCGGAAAGGGTCTGCGCGGGAGCCACGGTTATCGAGTCGCCCGTGTGCACGCCCATGGGGTCGAGGTTCTCGATGGAGCAGATTATGATGCCGTTGCCTGCGGCGTCGCGCATCACCTCCATCTCGAACTCCTTCCAGCCCTCGATGGACTCCTCGACCAGCACCTCGCCCGCCGGGGAGAGCTCGATGCCCTGCGCGACTATCGCGCGCAGCTCGTCGACGTCGTGGGCGATGCCGCCGCCCGAGCCGCCCAGCGTGTACGAGGGGCGCAGCACGGCGGGGTACCCGATGTCCTCGACTATCGCCTCGGCGTCGGCAACCGAGTAGGCGTATCCGCTGCGCGCCGTCTTGATGCCCAGCTCCTCCATGCACTCATTGAAGAGCTTGCGGTCCTCGCCGCGTTCGATGGCGGCAAGGTCGCACCCGATCATCTCGACGCCGTACTCGTCCAGCACGCCCGACTTGGCCAGCTCGACCGCGGTGTTGAGGCCGGTCTGTCCCCCAAGCGTGGGAAGTATCGCGTCGGGGCGCTCCTTCTCGATGACCTTCTTCACGAACTCGGCGGTCAGCGGCTCGACGTAGGTGCGGTCGGCGAGCGACGGGTCGGTCATGATGGTGGCCGGGTTGGAATTGGCGAGCACCACCCGGTAGCCCTCCTGCTTCAGCACCTTGCAGGCCTGGGCGCCGGAGTAGTCGAACTCGCAGGCCTGGCCTATTACAATCGGCCCCGAACCGATCACCAGAATGCTATTTATATCGTTCCTCTTTGGCATAAAACCTTCTTTCCAAACAGAAAGCTTTCGTGGTGGAGCAGATTGCCGTGAAGGTTCCGAACGTCCGAGCTAAGCAGCCTCGATGCGCTGTGTGCGAGGACGTTCGGGTTCTGAACGGCAAGATGCCCGCCACGAAGGCTTTCAGAACCTCCAGCCTTTCAAACGGTCTTCCGCAATGTCTATGTCAAGGTAGTCGGGGTCGCCGTCCATCATCCTGGCGAACGCCGAGAAAAGGTAGTGCGAGTCGGTCGGACCGGGGCTGGCCTCGGGGTGGTACTGAACCGAGAACGCAGGCACGTCAAGGAACGCCATGCCCTCGGGGGTGCCGTCGTTGAGATTCACGTGCGTGAGCCTTATGCGCCCGTAGCGGTCGTTCATGACCACTGGTGCCACTCCCCTTCTGGCCCATTCGCGAAGGTCGGTCTCGTGCTGAGCGAACCCGCCCGACTCCTCGGGCACTATCGGGCCCAGGCTTTCGAACACCTGGCCGAAGCCGTGGTTCTGCGCGGTAATCTCGACGCGGCCCGTGAGCAGGTTCATGACGGGCTGGTTGCCGCCCCTGTGCCCGAACTTCAGCTTCTCCATGTCGGCGCCGGCGGCCTTCGAAAGCATCTGGTGGCCCAGGCATATCCCGAACACCTTCGCGTTGCCGAGAAGCTTCTCGACCTCGCCGAACGTCTCGCCTACGGCATCCGGGTCGCCCGGGCCGTTCGAAAGGAACACGCCGTCGGGGTTCATGGCCAGCACCTCTTCCGCAGGCGTGTTCCACGGAACCGTGACGACGTCTGCGCCGATGCGCCCCAGGTTCACCAGGATGGAGTCCTTGGCCCCGCAGTCGTAGGCGACGACCTTGTACCTGCCGGGCTCGGCGATGTCCTCAAGCGAGAACGCATGGCTCTCCATGGGCTTAGAGAACGTCTGCGCGTCTGCGCCGGAGACGCCGTTCACGAGGTTTTCGCCGACGATGGAAGGCGATGCCTTCACCTTCGCGAGCATGGACCCGACGTCGAGGTCGCGCGTGGATATGCCCGCCTTCATCGCGCCGTTGTCGCGGATGTGCCGCACGAGGGCGCGCGTGTCGACGCCTTCGATGGCGACGACGCCTTCGTCCTTCAGGAAGTCGGGAAGGCTGCGCTCGCTGCGCCAGTTGGACGGCGTCTCGCACATGTCGCGCACCACCAGCCCGCGAAGGGCGCAGCTTCCGCGCTGCACGTCGTCGGAGTTCACGCCGTAGTTTCCTATCTGGGGATAGGTCATCGTGACGATCTGGCCCGCATAGGACGGGTCGGTTATCACTTCCAGGTACCCCTCGAGGGACGTGTTGAAGCATATCTCCCCGAACGACTCGCCCTGCGCCCCGCAGGAGAAGCCTGCGAACGAGGTGCCGTCCTCGAGCACCAGCAACGCGCCCTCGCGCGCTCCCTTGGATGTCTTTTCCAGAATCTCCTGGCTTAGCTTACTCAACTATGCTTCCCTCCTCCATGGTGGCGTAGCCTCCGACGTACACGTCGGTCGCACGGCCCGTCAGCTTCCACCCAAGGAAGCCCGAGTTGCCGGCCTTCGAACAGAACCCGTCGCGGTCCACCGTCCATTCCTCTTCGGGGTCGAACACGGTGAAGTCGGCCGTCGAGCCAGGCGATATGGAGACGGGCTCCTGCCCGAGTATCCTGCGCGGAGAGACGGCCATGGCCTCGACCATGCGGTTGTAGTCGATTATCCCCTGGCGCACCAGCTTCGTGAGCACGAGGCCGAGCGACGTCTCCAGCCCGATCATGCCGAACGGCGCGAGCTCGAACTCGCGGTCCTTCTCCCAGTCGGCATGCGGCGCGTGGTCGGTGACTATGCAGTCTATACTTCCGTCGGCAAGCCCCTCCACCAACGCCACGGCATCGTCGGCCGTGCGCAGCGGGGGGTTCACCTTCAGCGAAGTCTGGTACTCGTCGGTTATGTCGTCCTCGGTCAGGAACATGTGGTGCGGAGTGACCTCGCAGGTGACGGGAAGGCCTTCGGCCTTCGCGGCCTTGACCATCTCGAGCCCTCGGGCCGTCGTGATGTGCTGGATGTGCAAGGGGCATCCCGTCAGGCGGCACAGCGCTATGTCGCGGGCTATCTCGAGCTCCTCGCCCTCGGCAGGCCAGCCGGAAAGGCCCAGCCTTGTGGACGCGACGCCCTCGTTCACCTGGCCGTCGCCCACCAGCGAGTCGTCCTGGCAGTGGGGCATGACCGGGCAGCCGAACTGCACGGCGTAGTCCATCACGCGGCGCATCATGCCGGCGTCCTGCACTCCGTGCCCGTCGTCGGTGAACGCCGCAGCGCCATGGGCCCTCATGTCGCCCATGTCGGAAAGTATCTCGCCCGCAAGGTCCTTCGAGCAGGCACCCGACACTATGACGCGGCACTTCCCCACCTCGTCGGCGCGGGCCTTCACGTACTCCACGCCCACTGCGTTGTCGACGACGGGGTTCGTGTTCGGCATGGCGCACACGGCGGTGAAGCCCCCGTGTGCGGCGGCCCTGGTGCCGCTGGCTATGTCTTCCTTGTACTCGAGCCCCGGGTCGCGCAGGTGGACGTGCATGTCCACCAGGCCCGGCACCATCACCTTCCCGGACAGGTCTCGCTCGACGCCCTTGGGCATCTCGAGGTCGTGGCCGACCTCGACGACCTTCCCGTCGCGCACGAGCACGTCGCACACCTCGTCGAGACCGACCTGCGGGTCGATGCAGCGTGCGTTCCTAAGCATCAATGCCATCGCTGGAACCTCCTATCAAAAGGTAGAGCGCAGCCATCCTGACCAGTATTCCCGCATACACCTGGTCGAGGATCATGGAACGCTCGGGGTGGTCGGCCATGAAGGAGTCGAGCTCGACCCCGCGGTTGATGGGCCCGGGATGGCACACGATGGCGTCGGGCTTCATAAGCGAGTCGCGCTGCCTGGTCAACCCGAACAGCTGGTTGTATTCCCGAAGCGACGGGAAGGGCGCTCCTTCCAGCCGTTCGCGTTGTATGCGCAGCATGTACACCACGTCCAGGTCGCCAAGCACCGAGTCGAAGTCGCTGGTGACGACGTCGGCGCCGAGCACGTCCGGGCGCGCCGGGAGGAGCGTGGGCGGCGCGATCAGCGCGACGTTCGACCCCATGGTCTTCAAGGCGGGCACGAGCGACCCGGCTACGCGCGAGTGGGCGATGTCTCCCACGATGCCCACGTTCAGGCCCTCGAAGTCGCACCCATGCTCCCAGATGGAGTACAGGTCGAGAAGGGCCTGGGTGGGATGCTGGTGCTTGCCGTCTCCCGCGTCGATGACGGGCACCCCGGAAAGGTCGGCGATCTTGCGAGGAACCCCGGCATGCGAGTCGCGCACGACGATCAGGTCGATCTTGTACGCGCAAAGCGTCTCCACCGTGTCGGAGAGGCTCTCGCCCTTCACCGTGGAGGTGGAGCTGCCGCCGAAGTTCAGGCTGTTGGCGGAAAGGCGCTTCTCGGCTATCTCGAACGACGAACGCGTGCGGGTGGACGGCTCGTTGAACATGTTGACTATGGTGGCGCCCTTCAGCGTGGGCACCTGCTTGATCCGCCTCTCGTTTACCTCCTTGAAGCGCTGCGCGGTCTTCAGCATCAACATGATGTCGTCGCGCGAGTACTCCCTGATGTCGATGAGGTTCTTGTGCGGGAAGTCCTTGGCCATCACGCCTCCCTTCCGATTGGGGCCGAGCCCACCCGGCCGCCTTCGGGTATGTCGTACACCTCGACGACCGACGGCACGCCGTCGACCTCTTCGAGGAGCAGGCGCACGTTCTGCGTCTCCGACGACGGCACGTTCTTCCCCACGAAGTCGGCGCGGATCGGAAGCTCGCGATGCCCGCGGTCGACCAGCACGGCAAGCTGCACCGCCTTCGGGCGCCCGATGTCCATGAGCGCGTCGAGAGCCGCCCTTATGGTGCGGCCCGTGTAAAGCACGTCGTCGACGAGGACGACCGTCTTGCCGTCGATGGAGAAAGGAATCCTTGTGGAATGCACCTCGGGGCTGAAGTGCGTGGCGAAGTCGTCGCGGTAGAAGCTGATGTCGAGGACGCCCAACGGGAGCTCCACGCCTTCGATGTCGAATATGCGTTGCCTAAGCTTCTTGGCGAGCTCGTCGCCCCTGGTGAGGATGCCAACCAAGGCAAGGCCTTCGGCGCCCTTGTTGGCCTCGAGGATCTGATGGGCCATGCGGGTCATCGCCCGTTCGATGTCGTCCGAGCCCATGCATTCGAATGCCGACCGGGAACCCTCCATGCGCACCTCCGTTCGTGAGTGCATACAGAGATGGCCGAAGAAGTCGCAGCCGTATTCGCCCCTTGTCGGTCTCTCTGTACCGCTTTTAAAGGTATGGACACATCATAGTGTATAAACCGCGGCGCGGAACGGCAAATGTTGAGATTCGCAAAGAAACATGCGTGTCAGGGGACGTTCACTTTGGTGACAGTGCTCGGGTCATCTGTCACGTTTCACTGTTTGCGCGCATGACATGAATACATTCCGTGAAACGTGACAAATGACCCGAGCACTGTCACCGACCACTGACACGCCTAGTCCAGCTTGGAGAGGCGCTCGGACGCCTTCTGCGCCAGCGCCAGCTTCCCGCCGTGGGTGGCGACGAACTCCAGGCAGCTCTTCTCCTTCACGAGGTCGCCCAGCTTGTACTGCGCCGAGGCCTCGCGCCACGCGTACTCGACGCGGATCCGCATGGGATAGCGGTCGTTGCCGACGATGGACGCAGACAGCTTGGCGATGTCTGCCGGGTTGCCGGAAAGCTCGGCCTCGAGCACCTTCTGCTGGCTCTCGAAGAATTCGCGGAACTGCGCCGCGCCAGCGCCTGGAACCTCGCCGCAGAGCCTTATGCCCTCCTGGACGAGGGCCTGCGCCGCGGACGGCCCTTCGGCCTTCTCTTCAAGCGGGAGCAGGTTCGCCAGTATGCCGACCTTGACGACCGGCTTCTTGGCCGCCACAAGGCTGGCCCGAAGCCCCGACAGGATCTCCTTCGCCTTGTCGACTTCGCCAAGGTCCAGCAATGCCTGGGCGTAGTACGCCATGAACCAAGATCCGCTCTGGTCGCAGGGGAACTGTATAGACGAGGCCAGCTTGGCCCCCTCGTCAACCAGCGACTTGGGGTCGCAGTCGTCGTTGTACTTCGAAAGGTACTTCTCGGCCTCGGCGTCGGCGCGTTTGCCGAACACCGCGTATCCTACGAACAGGCCCAACACGAAGAGGGCGAACATCGCCACCATGCCTGTGATGCTGGCAGCCATCATCTGCCCCGTGAACAGCGGCCACACGGTGGACACGATCACGGGCAGCGCGATGGCGATTATGCTGACGTAGATGCTGTAGCGCCTGAAGTATGGGAGCATTGCGGACCTCCGCCCGTTCGCAAGCTAGGCGTCTATGCCGATCTGCAGCGCCTGCTTGTTCTTGTCCTTCAGCCATTCCTTGCTGGGAGGGACGCTCTTGTCGATGGCCGCGTCCAGCGTCTCGCGGTCACAGAACCTGGTCATGTCCCAAAGCTTCCCTATGAGGACTATATTCGACAGGCCGTCGAGCCCGGCGTCCTGCGACAGCTTCGTTGCCGGAATGGCAGAAACCTCGACGCCGGCCGGGGC
>CABVEH010000048.1 GCA_902497215.1 uncultured Eggerthellaceae bacterium
TAGAGCTTGCCGACCGCTATGACGCCGAAGGCGCCGATGAGGTCATCTTCCTGGACATAACGGCCACCAGCGACGACCGCGCCACCACGGTGGGCCTTGCCAGCCGCGCCAGCGAGCAGCTTCGCCTGCCCTACACCGTCGGCGGCGGCTTCCGCAGCGTTGGCGACATACGCACCATGATCGCGGCGGGCGCCGACAAGGTGTCGGTGAACTCCGCGGCCGTGAAGGACCCGACGCTCGTGACCGAGGCGGCCCGCGCGTTCGGCACCCAGGCAATCATAGTCGCCATCGACGCCAAACGTCGCGCCGACAACCCCAACAAGTGGGAGGTATACGTCGCAGGAGGCCGCAAGGCAACGGGGCTTGACGCCGTGGAATGGGCGGCCGAGGTGGCGCGTCGCGGCGCAGGCGAGATCCTTCTGACCAGCATGGACCGCGACGGATCGCGCGAGGGCTTCGACTGCGCGCTCACCCGGGCGGTCGCGCGCGCCGTGAACATCCCGGTCATAGCCAGCGGGGGAGTGGGCGAACTCGAGCACTTCGCCCAGGGCATCATCGAAGGCGAGGCCGACGCGGTGTTGGCCGCCAGCGTGTTCCACTTCGGCGAGCTGACCGTGCGCCAAGTGAAGGAGGACATGGCACGCCACGGCATCCCCGTGCGGCTATAATCCCAATCTATGGAACTTCCCAAGCTGAAATACGACGCCAACGGGCTGATTCCCTGCGTGGTGCAGGACGCCGACACGCGCGAGGTGCTGATGGTGGCCTGGATGAGTGGGGAGTCGCTGCGTCAGACGCTCGACCTTGGCGAGACGGTGTTCTGGTCGCGCAGCCGTCAGGAGCTGTGGCACAAGGGCGCAACTAGCGGCAACGTGCAGAAGCTGGTGGAGCTGCGCTACGACTGCGACGGCGACACGCTGCTGGCGCTGGTGCATCCTGCAGGCCCCGCCTGCCACACCGGCGAACGCACCTGCTTCTACCGCACGTTTGCATAAAACATGTCATCAATTGATGGCAATCGAAGTTGTTCCAAAGTTTACGAATTCAATATAAGCATAGGCGCGCGTCAGTAGTTCAGCCCGAAGGCCCAAAGCGGCACGACGTTGCCGTGCCCGTATTCGATGTCGGCCTTGACTACGTAGCCGTCATCGACGCCTTCGAGCTGCTTGCCCGTCTTGTTCTTCCCGCCGACTTCGAAGGTTTTGCCGTCTATCTCGAAGTCGGAGGCAGGCGAGGACGACACATTGTTCCTAACGCGCATCTGGTTGAAGAAGAACGTTTCCCTGACCGTCCCCTGATCCACGTTATCGTCGGCGAGGCAGAAGATCAGGTTTGGGTTGTCGAGGTAGACCTTCTCGGCCTTCGCCAGCTGTCCAAGCGACGATCCGGGCCTCCGTAGTTGCGCGATAAGCCCCGCCTTTTCGATGTACAGCAGGTAATCCTCCAGGCTGTTCCTGCTCACCTGCACCTGGCTTGCCAACTTGACCATGTTGGGCTTGAAGGGCACCAGCGTGCTGACTATTGCCAGAAGCCTCTTAAGTTTTCTTCCGGTGGACGCCGTCATGTTGGCGAATTGCGGGATGTCCACCTCCAAGGTGCGATTAACCACCTGTCCAAGCTCGATTTCGAAGTCGGGGTCTTGCCCGAACGGGTAGTAGCCGTTCTTCAGGTATTCGTCGAACAGGGGAAGGGGATGGTCGATGCCTGGTATTCGGGCCTCGTTCTGCAGGATATTCTCGAGCGGGAGCGCGTCCATGTTGACTTCGTAGCGCATCGCCAGGAACTCCCGGAAGGAAAGCCCCTGCATGAGGTACTTGGGGGCGCGCCTGCTGAGGTCCGCCTCGCCTTTTTCGATGTCAAGCACCGAGGATCCCGTGAAGTACACGTGGAGTTCGGGGAAGGAATCATACATGGCCTTCAGCTCCTGCGACCAGGGTCCGTACTTGTGGACCTCGTCGATGTAGAAGTGCTTCACACCCTGCTTGTACAGTGCCTCCGCCGTGCCGAACAGAGTGTGGTCGGCGAAGTATATGTCGTCGGCCGACACAAACAATGCGCCGTGGGCGCCGTGTTCCTTCTTTATCCGCTGGAGGAACAGCGTGGTCTTTCCGACGCCTCGAGGTCCGACCAGCCCGAACATGCGGTTGTTCCAGTTTATGTCGTTGTAGCTGTACCGCAGGAAGCTGCTGGTGGTGTTGTTCAGCAGCCTTTGCATGGTTTCGTAAAGGTGTTCCATCAGATGGCCTCTCATATGCACAACTTATGTGCATATTCTAGCAAACAATGCACTACTTATGTGCATTGCTATCGTATTGGAACAAGACTGCCTTGGTGACTGCGCTCCAGCAGGAAGGCCTTCAGTGAGACCAGCAATTACTGGTCGAAAAGTTCGCTTTTGCCTATGGCTATCTGTATGTGTTGCTGCCGTTGTAGATGTTGGTGTTAACCACCGAGAAGTGCAGGATGGGCCTGTCCACTCGAAGGATGCGCATTGGGTTGTGCGGCATGCCTGGCGGCAGGAAGATGATGGAGCTCCGGGTCAGCAGGTGCGGCTCGCCATCGATGGTGAACTCTATCTCGCCGCCGAGATCGCCAGGGTTTTCGGGGTCGGACCCAAGGAAGCCAATCAGCTCGCTGCAGTCGTCGTGCACGTGCTCCTCGAAGATGGGGTCGCGCTCGGGCACCGCCGAATACCACGCCGTGTTCATCTGGAAGGCGCCGGGCACCACGTTGCCGTCGATCCAGGCGATGCGCTCGGCGAACCCGTCGTAGATGGGCTTGAAATCAGGCGGCATGGTCGGTGCGCCTGCGGCGTCCTGCACTATCAGGTTCGCGTACTTGCCGGACTCGTTGTTCAGGATAGCCATGACGTTCTCCTTTCGGGATTCGCGCGATCGCAGGGATGGAGTTTCGAGATGATGTTAGCGCATGGGCTCTGCCGTTGGCGACTGAAACGTTTAATCCAACCCCAGATACTTCTCTATGCGGTGAATGCCAATAATCAGCTTGTATTGCTCCAAGGTCGCTTCGTTCATATCCTCAACTGTGCCTTCTTCGATCTGTCGGTCGAGCTCCTCAAGCTTCTTCTTGTCTTCAGCCAAGCTTTTTTCTAGATCCGCATCTCTGATTCTCATTTCTGCACCCTTTTTTTCGCGTCATTGAATGTCGAGGGATTAAAACATGATATTGATTATAGCAATATGAATGCATACAATATAAATATGTACCTATACGCATTCATAACGTTCGAATGGGACGATGAAAAGGCTGAGGCTAACGAGAAGAAGCACGGCGTTTCCTTCAGCGAAGCTTCGACGGTTTTCTATGACCCGCACGCGCTTCTAATCGACGACGAGGCCCATTCCTATGACAAAGACCGGTTCATCATCCTTGGTGTCAGCGCTGCTGCGCGCGTGCTCACCGTATGCCATTGCTACCGCGAAACGAACGAGCTGATAAGGATCATCTCCGCGCGAAGGGCCACCAAGGGAGAAGAGAACAGCTACTGGAGGTTGCGCAATGAAGCCTGAATACGACTTCTCCAACGCAAGGCCAAACCCCTACGTCGACAAGTTGCGCCGTCCCGTCACGCTCAACCTTGACACCTACGTGGTTGACTACTTCAAGCGCGAGGCCGACCGAACGGGGCTGCCGTACCAGCGTCTGATAAACCTTTTTCTTACTCAGTGCGTTAACGAGCAGAAGCACTTGGAGTTCGCGTAGCTTTGTGGCCATTCGCGACATGCTTTGCATGCTTGTCGACCCAAGTCCACAACGCAAAGCCGAATCCGAATAGCAGCTACTCTTCTCCCGAGATAGCCTCGAGCACGTCGGCAAGGCTGCGGTTCTGCAGATAGCCCACCACCGCGTCCTGCATGCCGCCCCAGACCTCGCGCGAAACGCATCCGGCCTCGCGCTCGCACACGGTCAGGCACCCCAGGCAGTTCAGCAGCTCAAGGCCGTCCTCGCTGGCCGACACCACGTCCGCGAGCGTTATGTCCTCGGGCGCGCGCGACAGCTGGAACCCGCCGCCCCGGCCGCGCGTTATCTGCAGCAGCCCTGCCGCGCTAAGCGGTGCGACCACCTGCTCCAGGTACTTCTTCGAGATGCCCTGCCGTTCGGCAACGTCCTTCACGGGCACGCAGCCGTCCCCGTACCTTTCGGCGAGGTCGATCATGAAGCGCATCCCGTAGCGCGTCTTCGTGGATATCTTCATAGGCGGAAAGCCTTCGTCACGTCTGGCCCCAATCGGTTGGGAAACAATATCCCCACGTCGAAAAATGTTGCAGGAATGTGTTTGACAATGTACACCGGTCAGTATATAAAGTCTAGCTGAACACTAGACTTAACACATCCTTCACGGAAAGCAGGGAAGAAAGTGGCCGACAAGCTGATCTATCTGGACAACGCATCCACAACGCCTCTTCGCAAGGAAGCGCTCGATGCGATGATGCCCTATCTTACCACCGAATTCGGCAACCCGTCGTCGCTGTACCCCATCGGGCACCATGCGGAAAACGCCGTTGCCGACGCCCGCCAGACGCTGGCCGACCTGATGGGCGCCAAGCCAAGCGAGGTGTTCTTCACCTCCAGCGGCACCGAGGCCGACAACTGGGCGCTGAAGGGCTTCGCCCACGCCAACAAGGACAAGGGCACCCACATCATCACCAGCGCGATCGAGCACCACGCCGTGCTGCACGCCTGCCAGGCCCTCGAGAAGGACGGCTTCGAGGTCACGTACCTCCCGGTCGACTCCGAAGGGCTCGTGCGCCCCGCCGACTTCGAGGCCGCCATCCGCCCCGACACCATCCTGGCGTCCATCATGATGGCCAACAACGAGATCGGCACGATCGAGCCCATCGCCGAGCTGTCCAAGATCGCCCACGAGCACGGAGTCAAGTTCCACACCGACGCCGTGCAGGCTTTCGGGCACCTGCCCATCAACGTCGACGAGCTGGGCGTGGACATGCTTTCGTCCTCGGCCCACAAGCTGGGCGGCCCCAAGGGCGTCGGGCTTCTGTACATCCGCCGCGGCACCAAGGTGGACAACCTGATCGACGGCGGCCAGCAGGAGCGCGGGCGCCGCGCCGCCACCGAGAACGTGGCCGGAATCGTGGGCTATGCGAAAGCGGCCGAACTGGCCTGGGACGAGCGCGACGCGGAATACGACCGCCAGCTCAAGCTGCGCGACCACGCCATCAAGCGCATCCTGGCGGAAATCCCCCACAGCAAGCTGAACGGCAGTTGGGAAAGCCGGCTGGCGAACAACGTCAACTTCTCGTTCGAGTTCATCGAAGGCGAGGGCATGCTTCTGCAGCTGGCCGCCAAGGGCCTTTGCACCTCTTCGGGCAGCGCCTGCACGTCGGGTTCGCTCGACCCGTCGCACGTTCTTCTGGCCATCGGCCTTCCGCATGAGATAGCGCACGGGTCGCTTCGCGTCACCATCGGGCGCGACACCACCACCGAAGACATCGACTACATGGTGGACTCGCTCAAGGCCACGCTTGAGAACCTGCGCATGATGAGCCCGCTTTACGAGGACTTCAAGCACGGCAACTACGACAGCATAATCGCCGGCTACGCAGCCGACGGCATGAAGAACGTCCACGCTTAGAAGGCGCGGCGACGACAAGGGAAAAACGCGCCCGGAAGGGCAGCGACGAAAGGAAAAGCAATGGCGATGCAATACAGCGAAGCGGTCATGGACCACTTCACGAACCCCAGGAACGTAGGCGAGATAGAAGGCGCAAGCGGGTGCGGCACGGTGGGCAACGCCGTATGCGGCGACATCATGCGCATCTACCTCGACATCGACGACGACGGCGTGATCCGCGACGCGAAGTTCAAGACCTTCGGCTGCGGCGCGGCCATCGCCACCAGCTCGATGGCCACCGAGCTGGTGAAGGGCAAGACGGTGCAAGAGGCGCTAGAGGTCACCAACAAGGCGGTCGTGGAGGCCTTGGACGGGCTGCCTCCCGTCAAGGTGCACTGCTCGCTGCTGGCCGAAGAGGCCATCCATGCGGCGCTTTGGGACTACGCCGAGAAGAACGGCATCAAGATCGAGGGGCTGGAGAAGCCGGTGTCCGACATCTCCGAGCACGACCACGGCCATGTGGAGCTCGTCGATAGCGAGGAAGACCTGTAAGCTATTTCGCTCCCCGCATTCTTCACAACGCATGATGCAATAGGCTGCGGCTCGCTATAATGAGTCGCAGCCTTTTTACGTCACAGGAGAACTTTCATGCCACATTCCAAGGGTACCTATTCCATAACCACGCCCATCTACTACGTGAACGCCGCGCCGCACCTGGGCACCGCCTACACCACCATCGCGGCCGACGCCGTCGCCCGCTACCAGCGCATGAACGGCTACGACGTCGCGTTCGTCACCGGCATGGACGAACACGGCCAGAAGGTGGCCGACACCGCGGCCGGCAAGGGCATGCAGCCACAGGCATGGTGCGACTCCATGGAGCCGGCCTTCCGCGAGGCGTGGGACATGCTCGACATCTCCTACACCGACTTCGTGCGCACCACCGAGCCGCGGCACCAGCGCAGCGTGCGCAAGTTCTGGCAGGACCTCTACGACAAAGGCTACCTGTACAAGGGCAGCTACGAGGGCTGGTACTGCGTGCACGAGGAGACCTACTACGCCGAGTCCGACCTAGAGAAGAACGAGGACGGCGAGTTCGTGTGCCCCGACTGCAAGCGCCCCGTGCAGCTGATGGCCTCGGGCGAGGAGAACTGGTTCTTCAAGCTGTCCGAGTTCCAGGACCAGCTGCTGGCGCTCTACGAGAAGCGCCCCGAGTTCATCCGCCCCGAGACGCGCCGCAACGAGATCGTGTCGTTCGTCGAGCGCGGACTGAAGGACCTGTCCATATCGCGCTCGACCTTCGACTGGGGCGTGCCGCTACCCTTCGACGAGGACCACGTGGCCTACGTCTGGGCCGACGCGCTGATCGCCTACATCACTGGCATCGGCTACGCCAACGCCGAATCCGACGGCGGCGACGGCTCGCGCGGCGACGAGTTCGAGCGCCGCTGGCCCATGCAGTACCACTTCGTCGGCAAGGATATCACGCGCTTCCATTGCGTTATCTGGCCGGCCATGCTGATGGCGGCCGGGCTCCCCATAACGCACACGGTGTTCGGCCATGGCTTTTTGCTCACCAAGGGCGAGAAGATGTCGAAGTCGAAGGGCAACGCGCTGCGCCCGGCCGACCTGGTGGCCATCTTCGGGGTTGACGCCTACCGCTACTACTTCATGAGCGACGTGCAGTTCGGCGCCGACGGCTCTATTTCCATGGAGCGCATGGTGCAGGTCTACAACAACGAGCTGGCGAACACCTGGGGCAACCTGGTGTCGCGTGTCACCAACATGACCAAGAAGTACTTCGATTCTGCGGTGCCAGAAGCGCCCGCGGACGCCGAAGCCACCAAGGCGAACCCGCTGCGCGACATGGCCGACTCGCTGTACGTGGAATACGACGAGGCCATGGCGCTCGTGGACTTCACGGCCGCGATACACGCCGTGCAGAAGCTCGCTGCGCGGGTGAACCTGTACGTCGAGGACAGCGCTCCGTGGAACCTGGCGAAGGACGAGGCGAAGGCTGGCGAGCTGGCCGCGGTCATCTACAACTCGCTGGAGGCCATCCGCATCATCGCGGCGTACCTGGCGCCCTTCATGCCCAACACCTCGGCCGAGGTGTTCTCGCGCCTGGGCCTGGGCGACGTGTTCGCCATGGACGACATCGAGGCGGCCACGAAGTGGGGAGGCCTGCCTGCAGGCAACCACGTGGAAATCGGCGACCCGCTGTTCCCGCGGCTCGACGTCGACGCCATCAGCCTTGACATGGAATAAGCCCGTGAGCGACGAAGAGCCGATCTTCCAGGACGAGTACTTCAGGCGCAAGCCGAAGAAGCACGGCCGCGAATGGCCGATAGTCGACGCGCCCGAGATGTTCGTGCCAGTGGCCGACACCCATGCGCATCTTGATATGCTGACCGACCCCGGCCT
>CABVEH010000049.1 GCA_902497215.1 uncultured Eggerthellaceae bacterium
AGGTGGCAGCGCGCGCATTGGACGCAGGCTACGAGCCGATATCGCTGGTGGTGCCCGAGCACAGACTGGAACGCGAACGCGCCTTGGTCGAGCGGTTCGAGGAACAGCTAGGCGTCGACGTGTTCGCGGTGCCCGGCGAGCAGCTGGAAGCGCTAGCAGGCTACGAGGTGACCCGCGGCGTGCTCGCGGCCATGAGGCGCAAGCCCCTTCCATCCCTGGGCGACCTGCTGGAAGGCGCATCCCGCGTCGCCGTGCTGGAGGGCATAACCAACCATGCGAACGTGGGGTCGGTCTTCCGCAACGCGGCAGCGCTTGGGGTCGACGCCGTGCTGGTCAGCCCCGACTGCAGCGACCCTTTGTACAGGCGCGCTGTACGCGTGTCCATGGGAACGGTGTTCCAGGTGCCCTGGACGCGCCTCGAAGACGACGGGGGCGGATGGCTCGGCGCCGCGATGGAAGGCCTGCGCAAGGCGCGCTTCGAAACCTGCGCCTTCGCGCTGCACGACGAGTCCGTGGACCTGGGCGACGACAGGCTTGCAGGCATCGACAGGCTGGCGATGTTCTTCGGCACCGAAGGCACCGGGCTCGCCCAGGCCACGATCGACGCCTGCGACCACGTGGTCAAGATCCCGATGCGCGAGGGCGTGGACTCGCTCAACGTCGCCGCGACGTCCGCCGTGGCGTTCTGGGAGCTGCGGAGCAGGGACGGACGCCGAGGTGCTCGCGTATAATCTAGGGACACGTCGAAAGATTGGAGCCCCATGCGTCCCCTGCCTTCCCAGCAGCTAGACCCGCGCATAAAGAACGTCTGGCGGATCAGCGCCCTCATAACCACCGTGATCGTGTACGCATGCTGCGCCCTCCCCTTCCTTCTGGTGGGATTCTTCTCCGCCGAGGAGGCCGAATGGGCCTACATGCTTGTCGCCGTGGAGACCGTCCTTGCCGTGCTTGCCATGGTCGTCTTCGTCGCCGTGCTGCCTCCGCTCAGGTACATCCGCTGGCACTACCAGCTCGACCCCGGGTTCCTGGACATATCCAAGGGGATCGTGTGGCGCCAGCGCTGCGTTATCCCGTTCATCCGCGTGCAGAACACCGACACCCAGCAAGGGCCCATCATGCGCGCCTTCCACCTTTCGTCTGTTACCGTGTCGACCGCCGCCGGGAACCACCAGATACCCGGCATAGACATCGAACAGGCCGACGCGCTTCGCGACAAGGCCGCGGAATTCGCCCGCATTGCGCGCGAGGACGTCTAGCATGAACGGATCTACGCAGAACGCATCCTCTCCCGACGCCGCCAAAAGGCGCGTCCACCACGCCTACATCTGGCTTGGAGGCATAGCTGCGGCCTTCTGGATGGTGGTGGCGTTCGGCTTCGCCGGAATCGGCATCGTCGGGGAACTGCTCGAAGACGGAAGCCTGAACCCCATGGCGTTGGACGTCTCGGCAGGGGCCGACTCCCTGTCCATAGGCATGTCCGCCGGGCTCATAGCCGGCGGCATCGGCGTGATCGTGGTCTTGGCGGCCGGAATCGCCATCGGTTTCCGCGCGCTTGCGTACAAGCACCTGTGGTACGAGCTCGACGCCTCCGAGCTGAGCGTCTATTCGGGAATCCTCAGCAAGAAGCGCACCCACGTCCCCTACCAGAAGATACAAAGCGTCGACCTCAAGGCGCCCCTGGTCAAGCGTGTGCTTGGCCTATGCGACGTGGTGGTCGACACCGCCGGAGGGGCGGCGAACAAGGCGGTCGTGATCCCATACCTTTCCAAGCAGGACGCGCAGACGCTCCAGCGCGAGCTTTACACGCTGAAGGCCGAAGGCGTTCCTGCGCAGGCAGCCCCCGCACCAGGCGGCGAAGGCGCGCCCGCGGCGGACTTCGCGCCTCCCTCGGGGCAGCCTCTCTATGCGGGGGCGCCACCTGTCGCGGAAAGCAACGTCCTCGACATCGGAAGCCAGGCGTGGGACGAGTTCGGCGGCGTGTTCGCATCGGGGCCTGTCGAGATGGAGGCCCCAAGCTACGAGTACGGCCTCACCAACAAGGAGATCGTGCTTGCCGGCATGTCGAACAGCAGCGGAGTGATCGGCGGAATCGTCGGCGCGGTCGTGTCCGGAATCGCGCTCGTCGCGCCCATGCTGGCCGCCGTCGGAATGTACGTGCCCGACGCATACGACTCGGCGGCCTACTTCGTCATGGATGCCTTCATGGGAGGCGCGCTCGGGTCGCTTCTTCCGGTCGCCCTTCTGGCCGTCGTCGGAATCGCCCTCGTGATATGGGTGATAGCGTCCCTTGCTACTTGCATCCAGTACGGCGGGTTCCGCGCGAGAAGGCGTGGAACCCGCATCGAGGTTGAGCTGGGGCTTCTGCAGCACAACTCCATAACCTTGGACGTCGAACGCGTGCAGTCTGTCGTCGTCAAGCAATCTTTCATCCGGCGTATCTTCGGGTACTGCGAGCTGTCCCTCGGCAAGGTGAACGCGGCACAGCCCGGAAACGACTCCAATTCCAAGGCCCAGTCCGATTCGGGATGCGTGATACACCCGTTCGTGAAGCTCGACAGGGTCGATGGGATCCTGCACGGCATGATCCCCGAATACGCGAACCTTCCAAAAGACGAGCACAAGGTCGCCCCGGTGGCGTTGCGAAGGGGAATCGTGCGCAGGTGCATCCTGTTCGGCGGAGGCTTCTGGCTTGCCGTGGTCGCGGTGGCAGCGCAGCTCGCGATGCATGCCGCAGCCGGCGTCGCGTACATCGACGAAGGCATCCTGTTCGCCACGGACGCCGTCGCAATGGTGCTGTACGTGCTGGCGGTCTTGATACTCGTGGTCGACGCGGCAGCGGCCGTCCTGTGGTTCAGGGACTCCCGGTTCGCGCTCGACCGGAGCATGGTTTCGCTCACGAACGGCGGCCTGTCCAAGAACACGGTGGCTATCCCGCGCACCAAGGTGCAGTTCGCAACCGCGAAGACGAACCCCCTGCAACGCCGCGCCAAAACCGCCACGGTTGCCGCGACGACGGCCGCAGGTCCCCCGAAAGCGGCATGCAGTAGCAAAGGCGTCGTCGTCCAGTCCAGGTTACGTCCCGCGAACGGGTCTTCGATTCCGGGCCTGCAGGCTGCTGGTTGGATTATCTTCTTGTGATAGGAAGACCATGCAGGGCGTCTCACGGAAGCGGGGTAAGGATGTCCGTCTTCTACCAGATAAAGGCCATCGAGGGCACGAAGAGCAAGCATGCGCCGTCAAGCCTGTGCGAGGTTCCCGCCGACATAGCAGCGTGCAGCACGCTGCCCGTGGTCGCGGCGATCACTCCGGAAGAGTTCGAAGGGCTCGGGGTCGACCTCAACGTTCTCAAGAAGTCGCCGATGGCCCTAATACATTCCGAAAGCAACTACGTGGACGTCTACCCCGACTTCATCGTGGGGTCGCTGTCCATCCCCAAGAAGAGCTGCGGCGACGAACCCGACGAGTCGTTCGCGTTCTATCTTGACGCGACCAAGCTGCTGTTCCTCGACGACAACACGGGTGCCGAGAAAATCCTCGCGAACGCAGTGGGCACCGGCGTGCTGGGCGACGTGACGCCGGCGCACTGCCTGTACTTCTTCATGAAGGAGCTGCTGATAAACGAGTACGGCGAGCTTGGCGCGTTCGAGGACGCGATGGAGGACTACGAGGAGAACCTTCTGAAGCGCGGGGCGGACATACAGCCCGAGAAGCTCGTCGAATTCCGCCGCTGCACCATGAGGTTCGGCATCCACTACCAGCAGATAACCGCCATCGCCACCGAGCTGTCCGACAACGAGAACAAGATGCTGAGCAAGACCGACGCGCGGTCGTTCGCCCACATCTCCGACCTAGCCGAACGTTTGACTTCGAGGGCCGAGATGCTGAAGGAGTACAGCCTGCAGCTTCACGAGATGCAGGAGACCCACATATCCATGAAGCAGAACTCCATCATGCAGGTGTTCACCATCGTCACCGTGCTTTTCGCGCCGCTCACGCTGGTCACGGGATGGTTCGGCATGAACCTGAAGCTGCTGCCCGGCATCGATTGGAGCTTCATGTGGATCGCCCTCATAGCCGTGGGCGTCACGTCCACCACGTTGCTGCTGCTCCTGTTCCACAGGAAGAAGTGGCTGTAGGCGCAAAACGAAAACAGGCCGGAGGAAGAATCCTCTGGCCTGCGTGTTTATGGTGGTCGCTACAGGATTTGAACCTGTGACCCCCGCCGTGTGAAGGCGATGCTCTCCCGCTGAGCCAAGCGACCTTGTTCGAAGTATTCTAGCGGGAATGACGGCCCGCTGCAAGTTGCGTTCGTCGTTTCCACACAACCGTCAGCAGCTAGTAGACCATCCCCATGGCCTCGCGAACCTCGTTCAGCGTGGTCTCGGCCACCTCGTTGGCCAGCCTGTTGCCCTCGTGCAGCACATCCTCGATGTAGGGAATGTCGCGCTCGAGTTCGCGCCGGCGCTCGCGGATGGGCTCAAGGTAGGCGTTCACAGACTCGGTCACGTACTTCTTCAGCGTGCCCGAGCCTCCGTCGCCTATTTCGGAGGCGATGTCGACCTCTTTGCGGCCGGTTGTGAGCGCCGCCGTGGTCAGCAGGGCACTTACGCCCGGGCGTGCGTCCGGGTCGAACGTGATGTTGCGGTCGCTGTCGGTCTGCGACTTCTTGATGAGCTTCGCCGTCTCCTCGGCCGTAGCCGACAGCGAGATCGCGTTGCCGTACGACTTCGACATCTTGCGGCCGTCAAGCCCAGGTATCTCCACCGACTCGTTCAGCAGCCCCACGGGTTCCGGGAACACCTTGGCGTAACGCTCGTTGAAGCGGCGCGCGATCTGGCGCGTCTGCTCGATGTGGGGCAGCTGGTCCTTCCCCACCGGAACGATGTTGCCCTTGCAGAACAGGATGTCGCACGCCTGGTGCACCGGATACGTCAGAAGCAGGCCCGTGAGCGTATGCCCCGAGGCCTCCTTCTCCGACTTCACGGTGGGGTTGCGCAGAAGCTCGCTCTCGCTGACCAGCGACAGGAACGGAAGCATGAGCTGGTTGAGCGCAGGCACGGCCGAGTGCGTGAAGATCATGGTGCGTTCCGGGTCGATGCCGCAGGCGAGGTAGTCGATCACCATGTTGCGCACGTTGTCGGCGATGTTGTCGGTGGTGTCGCGATCGGTGATCACCTGGTAGTCCGCGATGACTATGTTGGTGTGCACCCCCTGGTCCTGAAGCGCCACGCGCTCCTTCAGGGTTCCGAAGTAGTGCCCGAGGTGCAGGCGTCCCGTGGGGCGGTCGCCCGTGAGCATCACGAACTTCGACGGGTCCTTCGCGAGCTGCTCCTTGGTCTCGTCGCTCATCTTCTGCTGCGCGAGGAACGTCTCGCTCTCGGTTCTTGCCATCCTGCGGTCCTTCTCTTTCCTGTCGGTTGCGGTTTCTTGCGTGACGCCTACAGGGTCACGAGTTCGTACTTGCGGCTGCCCAGGCCATGCTGCTCGGCGGCTTCTAGCAGAAGCAGACCATTGCGGCTCTCGATGCGCTCGACCATCGCGGCGTTGCCGGGGTCGTCCGAGGCATACACCGCGTCGATGCATGCCTGGTCGACGGCCACGGGGTCCGTCGAGGCGAAGATGCCGATGTCCGCCATGGCCGGAGCCTCGGGGTCGGCCACGCAGTCGCAGTCCACGGACAGGTTGTTGGCGATGTTGACGTAGACGATGTTCTCGCGGCCCATGTAGTCCATCACGGACTGGTCGGCGTCGGCCATGGAACGGATGAACGAGTCGTGGTCGCCGTTCATCAGGTCGTCGAACGTGCCGTCCGCCTCGCCCGAGGTGTGGATCTTCATCTTGCCGCGCGAGGACGCGACGCCGATCGACATGTTCTTGAGCGCGCCACCGAAGCCGCCCATGGGATGCCCCTTGAAGTGCGACAGCATCAGCATGGACGAGTACTCCGCCAGGTGCGCGCCGACTATGTTGAAGTCGAGGTGGAAGCCGTCCTTCACGGGAAGGGTCATCTCGCCGGCTTCGTCCATGAGGTCGCACGGGGCGATGTCGGTGAACCCGTGGTCCTCGAACGTCTTCCAATGGGCCTCGGTGGTGTCGCGCTTGCCGGGATAGGCCGTGTTGCATTCGACGATGGTGCCGTCGACGGACTTCACGAGCCCCTCGATCAGCGACGGCTGCAGGTAGTGCTTGTTGCCGGGCTCGCCGGTCGATATCTTCACGGCGCACTTGGGCTTGAGCGTGGCTCCAAGGGCGTCGAAAGCCTTCTGAAGCGCTTCGGGGCTGATTTCCTTCGTGAAATACACCTTGGGTTCTGCCATGATGCCGCCTTTCAGGTCGAATGGTTGGGATTCTTTGCCCTGATTATACAAGGAAAGCCGAATACGTCCTTGCGGCCGGGTTGCAAGTCCTGTATTATTCATTAGCGCTGCACGTCGCAAGGCGTGCGCATGCGAGTGCGGGTGTGGCGGAATTGGCAGACGCGCATGGTTCAGGTCCATGTGAGCTTCGGCTCATGAAGGTTCAAGTCCTTTCACCCGCACCACTCTTCGAAGAAGAAGGCCGGCCGATGCGCCGGCCTTTTACAATTTGTCTTCCAGGTCCATCTGCATCATGAACACGTTGTCGCGCATGCGGCCTGCTTCCTGGCGGGTTATGCGGTCCTGCTCGTAGGCCTTCTGGATCTGCTCCAGCTCGATCTGATAGGCCAGCCGAAGGATGTCGTCGCTTTCGTCGGCGATCCTGAACGACGTGGTTATCGAGCGCGTCGACCCCTTCAAAAGCGATATGCGCTGCTCGTAGCTCAGGAGCAGCCTGCTCGCGTCCTCGGTGCGCACGTCGTCGCCGGCGACGAGGTTCCTGAGGATGTCCGCCGCCCATTCGGCCGTCTGCTGCTGCAGGAAGCGCATCTCCTCGCGACGGCTGGATTCCTTGCCGGGCCCTTCGAAGAAGTTGGAGACGGCATGCCTGGCCTGGGCGAAGGCCAGCCTGATGGCGACCACCACCCTGCGAACAGGGTTGTGGTCCTTCCCATGGCTGGACAGCGTCTCCATGCGCTCCAGGCGCCTCAGCCAGTCGTATCCGACGTCACGCGACACGAGGCCTTCCTCGATCATGACGAGGGTGCGCTCCTGCTCCCATTGCAGCGAATCGGTGCGCAGCTTGGCGTCGGGCGAATCGTCCACGTCGATCTGCTCCTTGGTGTTCGACAGCCTGTCCTGATAGGCCTTGATGACGTTGCGAGTGGCGCGGCGGTTGGTCGGGGTCTGCTGGGCCGTCAGCTCCTCTATGACGTTGCGCAGGATGTCGCTCAGCACCTCGTAGTAGTTCTGCTTGGCTTCGAGCTCGGTCTGCTTGCGCTCCCGCTTTGGGCTGACCAGGGGCACGACGAAGTTCGCTATGAGCAGCGTGCAGAGTATGACCCCGCAGCCGAGGAAGATTATGAGTGAGCGCTGCGGGAACATCTGTCCCGTGGACACGAAGAACGGAATCGTGAACAGGATGGACAGCGTGATGGTGCCCTTCGAGCCGCAAAGCGTCACGAGCAGGGCGTTCCTCACGTCCGAGCCCTTCAGCGGGCGCTTCTCACCCTTCTTCACGTGCACGGCCTCCATGGCGAAGCACCACAGGAAGCGCACGCCCATCAGGACGACCGTTATCATTGCCACCCAGAGCAGCAGCATGACGTTGTCGATGTCGGGGCTTTCCCACGAATAGAACATGGCCGTGGGGATCTGGGTCCCCAGCATGACGAAGACGATGCCGTTCAGCGCGAAGGCGAGCACCTGCCACACGCTCGACGACACTATGTTCATGTGTGCGATCGAGGGGCTTACGGTGCGCGGCGCGATGACGTTCACGAGGCCTGCGACCACCACGGCGATGATGCCGCTCGTGCCCAGGGCGTTGGCCACGAGGTACACGATGAAC
>CABVEH010000050.1 GCA_902497215.1 uncultured Eggerthellaceae bacterium
CCTCCCATCCCCAACGGCCTCTGCTTGCTTACCAAGTTAAAACGAGGCGCCCATGGCCGCAATTTCCAGATGCAGGATTTGAAGCATAGCCGTGGACAATCGAACCCGTTGGCCGCAGAGAGGTGCCGCTTCACCATGTTTGTCACCCTTGGGCAGGGAATAGCCCCAGGTTGCCAATTGTTCCGCAATCCGGGCAGCAAGAAGATGGACTCACCTGAAAGAATCGGTCATAGGAGGAGAGATGGCACTCTCGACGAAGAGCAAGCTCAAGGAGATCATGAAACGCGAGGACGCCATGGATGTGCTCGAGGAGTTCGTGCCTGGCTGCAAGGCGAATCCGAAGCTGAAGCTCGGAGCATCGATGCCGATAGCCACGCTGGCCAAGATGGCGCCCGACATGCTTCCGCCGGACAAGCTTCCCGAGCTGGACAAGGCGCTGCAGGCGCTTCCCGACTAGAATCCACGCTGGCGCGCGAAGAAAAAGGCGACCCGAAGGGGTCGCCTTTTTTTGCTTTCCGTTCCAGCGTCAGACGCCATGTCGTCATTTCCTTGGAACAGGAAGAGGGAAGTACTCCAGAACCGTCCCTATGTCGTCACGGAAGTCGTAGTACTCCCAGCCGAACGGAACGCCTTCCGAATGCCCGGCTTGCAGCAACGTTTTACCAAGCCCACGCAGCGCCTCCTCGTCATCGGTCTCGACGCTTAAGTGGTGCATCGCTATCCACGTTCCAAGCCTGTCGAGCCAATGGGCATAATCGGACTTGTCGTCAAGCGGTTGGATCAGCTCGATTTCCACCTCGGTCTCGAAGTTGGTGGCGCAAAGCATCGAATACGGCTGGGGCACTCCATCGCACACCATGTCTTCGAAACCTTCGGGCGTCACCTCCTCCACGCTGCTCCAGTCGGTAAGGCCTAGAGCCTTGAAGTTATCTATTGCACGTTCTATGTCGGTCGTCGCGAAACCTATCTGTTTGATCGACTTCATGTGGTTTGCCATTCCGGCACCTATCCTCTCGTAGCCCCCGAGAGGTTGGCGAGCGAGAGCCAATGCGGCGTGTCCATCTGATTGAACAGCTTCGCCAGCTCCTCGGGCGTCTCCTTCATGCCGCGTCTGATCCATCTTTGGACCAGCACGGCGTTGCCTGCTGCATGGAAGTACGAGATGTAGTCCTTCTTCCACTCCGGGCCTGCGAACCCTATCACGTCGAGCATCTTCAGGTTCAACTCCTGGATGGCCTTTATCAGCGCTTCAACGAACGGGCTGTCCAACGATCCGGCCTTGCAGCACAATCGGGAATAGAACTCTGCATCGTCGCGGATGGCCTTGTAGACCAGCTCGTTGATGGCCTCTGGGAAATGCTCGAGCATGGCCTGGTTCTGCATCAGGACCACGGACGCGTCGTTCATTTTCGCCAACGGGGCCACGATCCTGTCGCTCACTACCTGGTCCACTATGTCGGCCTTGCTCTTGTAATGCACGTAGAACGTCTTGCGGGACACCCCGGCCTGGTCGCAAATCTGGTAGACCGCAACCTTCTCGTAAGGGACGCCCTTGTTCACGATAAGGTCCCGGAAACTGTTCGCTATTTCCTCTTTCGCGCCCATGGATTCTCCCGTCATCGAATTAGGACGCCTTCTTGCCATGCAGCAAAGGGGCACGGGGCCTTCGATGGCCGTCCGCACCCCTATTCTAAAGCCTGTCTTGCAATGCAGCCTTCCAGGCAGGCTTTACTTCAACGCAACGTTGCCCATGCCTACGGACTTCTCCTTCGTCGAGACGGTGCCCTTGTAGGACTTGCCGCCTCCGTGGATGGTGATGTCGAGCTCGGCCTTGGGCAGATCCCTCAGCCAGAAGTCGCCGAAAGCGTCCGTGCGTGCAGTCCACGCCGTCCCGGATTCCGGGTCCTTCACCGTTGCTACGGCGCCGATGACGACCTCCTCGGTTTCGGGGTCGTAAACCTTGCCGGCCACGAACCTCTTGGGAAGGCCACGGTAATAGACGTGCGTTGTAAGCCCAAGCTCAGGTGCAAGCGTCTCGGTACCGTTCAGGTCAAGGTCTGACTCTTCGCCGAACTGGATCACGTCCATATGGCAGTTGTCGACGCAGCGCGGAACCCCTATCGGCGTGCCACGGTCCACGAGATGCGAGCATCCGGTACACTTCTGCGGGATGTCCAGCTCCTCGTTCCAGAACACGGCATGGTATGGGCAGGCTTGCACGATCTTCTTCTGCCCCTTCGCCTTCTCCGGGTCGATCATCACGATGCCGTCCTCGCGACGGTACATGGCGCCGTTCTCGGCCACCTTCATGCAAGGCGCCTCCTCGCACTGCTGGCACATTACGGGGACGTACGACACCTTCACGTGGGGCCTTGCCCCGTGCTCCGTCTCGTACATATGCAGCCAAAACTGTCCCGACTCGGGCTGCGGCTTCGCATAGGGGGACCAGTCGTTACCGCAGTGTTCGTCCTTGCAACCGATCTGGCAGTCGTAGCAGCCTACGCATTTGTTGAGGTCGATGAGAAATGCCTTCATGTTAAGCGACTCCTTTCACCCATCCGTCATAGTGGGAGCCAGAAGCCGGATCGTAAGCCCGCTGGAAGGCCTCCGGATGCTCCTTGACCCACGCGTTCATCTCCTCGTCCGAGACCTTCTCGACATCCACCAGGTACCCGCTCACGGCGAATCCATAGCAATGCTTGGAGATAGGGCCGGCGGGGCTGATCAGGTTGATGTTTCCGCCGCGGTCGAAGCCGTCGGCTATGGGGTCGGAACGCGACCCCTTGTTCACCATGACCGACTGCGGGAGGATGCGTTCGGAGACCTTCGCACCGCACAGCACTGTGCCGCGATCGTTGTAGACCTTCACGATGTCGCCTTCGGATATGCCCTTCTTTGCGGCGTCCTCGGGGCTAAGCCAGCAGGGCTCGTAAAGGTAGCCGTCCTTGCCCACGACCTTGGCCGTGGGAATCTCGCGGTGCCAGATCATGTCGTCACACTGGGCATGGAAGCGCCAGCGGCCTGTGCACGCGTTGATGAGGAACGGATACTTCTTGGCACGCTCGCCCCGCAGCGTCTCGTCGTGGGTCCAGCCGTCTTCGGCGGAACCGCCTTCGATCCACTTGGCCAGAGGGGGACGTTCCTTGTCGTCTGGGAAGTTCTCTTCCAGGGCGTCGGAGTAGAATTCGATCTTCCCGGAGGGGGTGTCCAGCGGGAACGAGTCGGGCATCTCGTAGAACAGGCGGGCATTCGGCTTGTAATCGCGCCAATCGGGGTCTTCCTTGGGAACGTAGAAGCCCTTTTCCTTGAAGCGCTCCCAGCTGATCTCGCCCGCGATCGGCGAGCGCTCGAACTCGCTCTTCTGCTGCTGCTCGATGGTGAGCCCGAATGCCTCCTCGCCGTCGATCACGCCTGCCGACATCTGCTTGGGCAGCTCGGGGTCGAAGCGCTTGGCTATCTCCAGGGAGATCTGATAGTCCGAAAGAGACTCGCCTATGGGGTCAATTGCAGCCGGCTGCACGGCAGCCACCTCGATCGAATCGCCCATGCCGGAGCCCACCACGTCCGCTTCCTCCACCGGCGTGGTGACAGGAAGGATGAGGTCGGCGAACAGGGAGTCGTTCTCCAGCCAGGGATGGTTCGTTATGACGCATTCAAGGTCGGGGTTGCGCATGGCCTGCTGGAATTCGAAGCCGCCGTTCCAACACGTCTGGTTGCATGGCTTCTCGGACCAGAGCATATGCACCTTGCATCCGCCCTCGTCTTCGGAAACAGGGTAATGGTTGTGCTCGAACTGCTCGTCGGCCATTGCGAAGATGATCTGGGGGCTGCCCCACCAGTCCGAATGGCCGTTCTGGATCGACCGGGCCACCAAGGTGCGAGGAATGGTTTGGTCTGCCGGATAGAACTGTATGGCGTGCATTTCGGAGAACAGGAACGGTCCGGAGGTGGTGGCTCGGGCCTTCTGCTTGCCGCCGCCGTAGGAGAACAGGTGGACCTGTTGCACGCCAGGCGCGCCAAAGCCCTGCATGGCCAGCTTGTACACCTCGGTGCGGCCAGGCTCGTGGCTGTAGGGCCCACGCACATGGCATCCGCAGTAATGCAGGATGGACGTCGTCTTCCGCCCCCATTCGCGCGCCAGGGCCTTGATGGTCCAAGGCTCCACGCCACATCGCTCCGAAGCCCACTTCGGGTCCTTCGGCACGCCATCGTCCTCGCCCAGCACGTAGGCCTTCAGCTTGTCGAAGCCTACCGTATGGGTCTCGACGTAGTCCACGTCGTACAGCCCCTCTGTCAACCAGACGTACATCATGCCGTAGTCCAGGGCAACGTCGGTGTTGGGTAGCAGCGGGATCCAGGTGATCTCGTCGTGGCATACGGACGTATAGGTGCAGAACGGGTCGACAACGACCAGCTTGATGCCGATGTCCATCCAGAAGCGCATGACGCGGCTCATCCACTGCGACGCGTAGTTCTGGGTGGTTTCCAGGTCACCAGCTTGCATGACAACCATGTCGGCGTTCTGAGACACGTCCTCGATGATGTTCCAGCCGTTGTCGAACATGCCCAGGCCGGCCTGCACACCGGCTCCCCACGAGAACTTCGCGCCCCAGTAGAAGCCTTCGACGGAGTCGGGAGTGCGCACCTCGCGGGTGAAGCCGCCTGTGCGCATGAGCAGGTTGATGTGATTGCCGCCCACCATGTGGATAACCTTGGACTGACAATGGCCGTCCTCGCCGACGGCAAGGACGGCGTTCTCCCCGTACTGCTGGCGAATGCGCTTGATTTCGGAGGCAACGATGTCGCAGGCCTCGTCCCAGCTTATACGTTCGAACTTAGACCTGCCTCGCGTCTGGGGATTCACCTTGTCGGGGTCGCCGCCAGGTTCCCAGTCAACCCGCTTGAGCGGGTACTTCACGCGATTCTTCGAATAGATGCGGTTCTTGTAGGCCAAGGACTGGTACGGCGGCGCCGTCTTGATGGGGCAGCTTAGCGTCTTCCCCCTCGCCGTGAATGACCACAGGCTGTCCTTCAGCTCGTCCATGGTGTACTCGTCGGTATAGCGGATGGGCCTGATGCGCACCACCTTTCCATCCTTCGAGTCGATGGCTGAAAGCTCTCCGCCGGTCCCGCCGCAGGCCATGCCACGGTAAATCGTGGTCTCTGGCTCTAGACAGGGGCCGCTTGCAACCTTCTGTTCTGCCATGTCTCCTCTCCTTTCCGATCCCTCGATCGCATGGCATCCCCATGGATGCCTTCCTGTCTTGAGACTATTGAAAGGAGGCCTCCCCTCCAATTCCCAACGACGGCACGTTGGCTCCCAGAAGGGCGCAATCCCCGCATGCTGTCATGAATGCGGTTACGAACGCGTGATTGTGTCACTTTGATTGGTTCGCAGGCTGATGTCGCCAACGCGGCTCAACGATAGAGCACGTGGTTCGCAAACTTGTTCGAAAGGGCGCCGTTCGCGCGAGGCGCGCTAGCAATGGCAAGGGCCGTCGTGTCCGAGCAGGCCCTTGCAGCCGCAGTCGGCCTCGCTTCGGTACAGCTCTTCCTCCAGCACGCCCCCGTCGGGGCCGAGGGCTTTCACAAGGTCGATACGGAACGTGAGGTCATGCCCTGCAAGCTCGTGGTTGTAGTCGAAGACGACGTTGCCGCCCTCGACGCTCTCCACTTTCACGCGAAGCAGCCCCTCGTCGGTCGGGAACACGATGTACTCCCCCACGGGAAGCCTTTCGGCGTTTGGCACCTTGCTTACGGGAAGAACCTCCCTCAGCGACGGGTCGTACTCGCCGTAGGCGTCCTTCGCCGGGATGCGTACTTCAAGCCTCTGCCCAGGGACCATTCCTGCGATTTCCCTCTCCAGGGCAGGGAGAAGGGTGCCCTCGCCCAACGTCAACTCGACGGGGATGCCCCCCTGAAGGTGCGTGTCGTAGAACATGCGCCCGTCGTCCAGGGTTCCCCTCAGATGCATCTTCACCTTGCAGCCGTCTTCCAACATGCCTGTCCTCCCGCAATGCCCGTTTTTCGCAAACATAGCATCGGACGCGACTGCGCGGTATTCACAATGGGACGCAATCAAGCAGATACGCTACCCAAAGCAGCGAATTAGTAACCCGGCAGAGGTTTCGGAAGAGATGGGGCGCATCGGATCGAACACCTGAATACGCCAAGAGAGCCATGATGGCGCAGGTTCAGTCAAATGGAGCGAGGGTTTTCAAGGCGTGCCAGGTTGGCCTGAAACGGCGAGCCATTGGCCTTCGCGCCATGGCGAAGCCGATGAAGGCCAAGATGGCATGCCATGGAAAGCCGCAGCGTCAGCGGACACTTCGGCCGTTCAAGGCCGAAGTTCCTGCTATTTCCCTCGCTTCACGTGTTCGTCTTGCAAAAGGATGCAGCCGTCGGGCCTCTCGTCGTCGCGCATGCGGTAGTTGAGCTCGGCGGCCAGCTCGTCGATGGACACGCCGTAGCGCGCCAGCAGCACGAGCAGGTGGTACACGACGTCGGCCGACTCGTAGCGAAGGTGGTCGACCGCGCCGTCGAACAAGGCCTCGTCGGAGGAATAGGCGTCGAGCATCTGGCATTCCTTCGCCGCCAGCGCAACCTCCAGCGCCTCCTCGGACACCTTCTTCAGAAGCTTGTCCAAAGGCCCGTCCAGAAGGGATTTCGTGTAGCTTTCGCCGACGGAGCCGCGGCGCGACTCTATCGTGCCGTAAAGCGCGTCGAGCGTGGCCCCGATCTGTGACTCGGGGGCACGCTCGCCGTCGGTGACGTAGGTTTTGTCGGACATCTAGCCCAGCAGCTCTTCGTCGTCGCTGCCGTCGTCGTCGGAATCGTCGGACGCGCCAAGCATCTCAGGCTCGTCGCCCTTCTCCTGCGCGGCGTTGCTTGCCGCCTCGGCGTCGGCGCTGGTCAGCCCGAACCCAAGGTCGGACATGCTGCCCAGAAGCGCGTCAAGCTCTTCCAGGTTGCGCTGGTACGAACGCGGAGGGAGGCTTTCGCCAAGCAGCTCCTCGTCGTCGTTGTCGTAGGAAGGCGAGTCGCCGCCGATCAGGATGGTGTCGTCGGGCGAGAACACCATGTCGAGCAGCTGCGACATGTCGTCGCTGGTGGCGTTCAGGTCGTCCTCGATGACGTGCATCAGGTCGCGCTCCTCAAGTCCGGCCTTCAGCTCCTCGATGGCCTTCACGCCGATGCCTTCGATGCGCATCAGGTCGTCCTCGTTGTGGCCAACCAGGTCGGCGACGGTCTCGATGCCGGCCTCGCTGAACTTGTTGGCCCAGCGCTGCGAAACTCCCAGGTCGTCGAAGATGTACAGTCGCGCCTGCTCGTCAGTGAGGTTCGCACCCGCGCGGCTCTTCGAGAACGTGTTGTAGATGCTGCCGTAGCCTCCGGCCGCGTTGAAGTAGCCCTCGCCGTCGAACGACCATTCCTCGGGCTGCGGAAGCAGCTCCTCGATCTCGCGCAGTGCGTCGGGCGCGTAGTCGGGCAGCGCCTCTTCCTCGTTGGTCTTCTCGATGGGCACGCCCTTGTACGTGAGCTTGACGTCGCGGTAGCGCTTGAGCCCGGTGCCTGCGGGGATCGGCTTGCCGATGATGACGTTCTCCTTCAGGCCCGTGAGGTGGTCGGTCTTGCCCTCGATGGCGGCGTCGGTGAGCACCTTGGTCGTCTCCTGGAAGGACGCCGCGGAAAGCCACGAGTCGGTTGCCAGCGACGCCTTGGTGATGCCAAGCAGCAGAGGCTGGCCCACAGGCGGTTCCTTGCCTTCGGCGATCAGCGAGTTGGCGATATTCTCGAACTCGAAGCGGTTCACCTGGCGGCCGGGCAGGAGGTCGGAGTCGCCGCTGTCGAGCACTGCGACCTTGCGCAGCATCTGGCGCGCGATGACCTCGATGTGCTTGTCGTTGATGTCCA
>CABVEH010000051.1 GCA_902497215.1 uncultured Eggerthellaceae bacterium
TCCTCGCGTACCCAAGTACGCGTCGTCGTTCTTTCGCGCGAACTAGAACCACCGGATGCGCCGCTCGCTCACTTTCCAATCAAGCATTTGTGCCAGGGGGTGTCGGGGGACGTTCACTTTTGACACATTCGAGCGTGCCATTAGAACGCATCTAATGACGCGCTACATTCCAACGTGTGATGACAATAGGGTCAGGTCGTTTTGCCACACCCTTCGAGGGACTGCGCTTTTTGAAGTAGGTGCGCAGTTCGTCTGCGCCTGGGCTGCCGCGCTTTTGGCCGCAACAAGGCAAATTGTTGCTTCGTCGCCGTTCGACGTAAGAACGGGTCGCATTTCCGCATTAGTTTCTTGATGGCAAAACGCACAGCCTTCTGTAACCGGCGTTTCGAACGGCGTCGCTATGCTCTTCTCGGCACGCAAGGCGAAGGTGAGGGGAAGGGCGAATGTCGCAAGGTGACCTGAAGTTTTCCGATTGGCCGATGTTCGACAGGGTCATGCGCGACCCGGACGTGTGCAGGCGGTTCCTGCAGCTCGTGCTGGGCATAGAGGTCGGCCGGCTCGACTACGTCGACGTCGAGAAGTCGCTGTTCCCCGACATCGAGGCGAAGTCGGTCAGGCTGGACGTGTTCGCGAAGGACTCGAGCCATGTGTTCGACGTGGAGATGCAGTCCCTTCCCGAGAGGAGGCTTGGCAGGCGCCTCAGGTACTACCAGGCCGCCATGGACGTCACGTCGATGCCGGCAGGGGTGGCATACGACGGCCTTCCAGAAAGCTACATCATCTTCCTGTGCGGGCACGATCCGTTCGGGAGGGGCGTTCCCGTCTACACGTTCAAGATGGGTTGCTCGGAAGACTCGTCGACGGACCTGAAATGTGGTTTTGCGTGGATCGTGCTCAATGCGGAAGCGTGGGGGTGTTGCGAAAACCCAGCCTTGAAATCCTTGTTAAAATACACAACAGAAGGCAGCGTCGAGGACGACGCGCTGGTTAAGACCATAGACGGTTTGGTGAAGGAAGCCAACCAAAACCGCGAATGGAGGAAGAACGCCATGGGGGTCATGACGCTCGAACACCACATGAAGGCCCACATCAGCATGGCCCGCAAGGAGGGCCTTGCGGAAGGCAAAGAGCAAGAAGACAAGCGCTTTAGCCGCTTGATAGACGCTCTTTTCGAAGCCGATCGCGTGGAAGACCTGAGACGAGTCGCCAACGACGACGCCTATCGGGACAAGTTGTTCCAGGAGTTCGGCATCGCGTAGCTTTATCGTGCCCCTTGCGATGTGTCGGGGGACGTTCGCTTTTGACACATTCGAGCGTGCCACAAGAACACATCTAATGGCACGTTGCCGCCCAACGTGCATTTTTCGTGCGTATTTCACTCGTCAGATCCCTTCTCGCAAATGAGCAGAAAACCCGTCCCCCGTTCACCTGGGCTTATGCGGTGCCCCCATCCTGTTCCCCGTGTTTTATGAAGAAAATGTAAAGTCTAGAAAAATCCTAGACTTTTACTTGCGTCGCGGGAAAAGTTTACCTACTATAACTTCCATCGAAGCCGAGCCGTTCACCCCCTCAAACAAGAACACGGCGAAGGCGACGATACCTCCTCTCTTTTGCATTCTAGGCTTGCCGCCTCCCTCATCTGGCAAGCCTGCAAGAAGGCCCCCTACCTCCGGGGGCTTTTTTGTGCCCTCGAGTCGGGCGAGAGTCCGCGTGACAGTGCTCGGGTCGTTTGTCACATTGGCCGACGGTACAGGGGACGCCGACCCGTCCCTTGTGGCGGCCACGTCCCCGACGCCATGCAACCCGCGTTATGCCCGCAGCGCTGCAACGCTCGCACCCTGCTAAACTTGTGGAATCAGCAAATTCGCCCCGATGCGACAAGCCGCTTACACGACAAGGCGTCGGCGGCTCTGGCGAAACCAACCACGATCGGCAGGAACCATGGCAGACATCCAGCTTCGCTTCCACAACGACATGCTCGTGCTTTCCACCCCCATTGCGCCCCAGCTCGAACGTATTGGCATCGATTCCGCCCGCGACAACGAACTCACGCTGCTGCTGGAACCCGAGGTCATGAGCGAGGCGTACGCCCTCGAATCCGCCGCCGGCGCGCAGTGCGTCGTCGCCGACACCGCCTTCATGACGCCGGCGCGCCTTGCGCAGTCGAACATGAAGGGCAGCGCCGACAAGCTGGCCGAAAGCGCTATAAACGTCGCGTCCGAGAAGAACCCCCAGCACATACTTGTGGAAATCGGGCCATGCGGTCTTCCGCTGGACGTTTCGTCCAAGGACTCGCTCAACGAGAACCGTGACCAGTACGTTCGCGCCGCGAAGTGCTTCTCGGCGCTAGATCCGCTGTTCGACGCCTTCTTCCTCAACGGGTTCGAAACCTGCGCCGACCTGAAGTGCGCGCTCATGGGGCTGCGCAAGGTCACCGACAAGCCCGTCTTCGCGTCCGTCGACCTGGCGGGGGATGACGGCACGCTTGGCGGAAAAGGCCGCGAGACCTTCGCCCAGGCGGTGCAGGTCATGGCCGAATACGGCGCCCAGGTGGTCGGCTTCCAGGTTGCAGCCGCCCCCGACGTCGCGGCCTCCTTCGTCGAAGAAGCCGCCTGCGCCTCCTTCCTGCCGGTGCTCGCCCAGCTCCAGGTGGCCAAGGTCGACCCCGAACAGAACGCACCCACCGATGCCAACCCCTACTACGAGCCCGACGCCATGATCGACGCCGCCGACCAGCTGAAGGCTGCAGGGGCGCAGTTCCTGCGTGCCACGGGGAACGCCACGCCTTCATATACGGGCGCGCTCGTGGCTGCAACCATAGGCGACAGCGTGGTGCGCACGAAGCCGTTCGAAAGCTCGACCCAGGCCTCCTTCGAAGACCCCGACGAGCTCGCCGACATTCTTCGCAGCCGCGTCAACGAAGCCTTGGGAAACTAGCCATGTCCAACGTCAAGAGAAGCCCTTACTACGGGGCGCTCCAGTCCGTGGTCGACGACCTTTACCGCGACGACGACGCGCCGTACATGTACCTCGTGGACGAGGACGCGGCGTTCAAGGTGTCGAAGCTGCAAGCCGTGGTCGCTGCCGAGTCCGCCGACCTTCCCGACGAGCTGGTGCGCATCGTGGCCATGCTCCCTCCCGGCGACTACACGCGCCGTCGACTCGTCGACCAGTTGAACTCGGCGATAACGGGCCACGCCTGGGGACAGGTGTACGGCACCGTCGAGTAGGCGCCGAACAGCGCGCGGTGCCTTTCCGTGGGGTCTTTCGATGTCATACGCACGGCTCCAAGGCCCCTTTTCATTCCGTGATAGAATGTCATGCGAAAGCGGCAGCCGCCCCCGTAGCTCAATGGATAGAGCACTGGTCTCCTAAACCGGGTGTGTAGGTTCGATTCCTATCGGGGGCACCATTCCACTGACCGCATCATTCCGTCGAAAGGCATTCTCATGGCAGACATCCATTTCGGAACCGACGGCTGGAGAGCCATCATCGGTGAGGACTTCACCGTTCCCAACCTCGTGAAGGTGGTCGACGCGTCGGCCCGCACCTTCAAGGCGGCAGCGCTCGAGGCGGGCGCCACGCCCGAGTATCCCGGCGTGCTCATCGTCGGCCACGACTGTCGCAAGGATGCTCACGCATACGCCGCCCTCGCCGCCCAGGTCGCGGCCGAGCACGGCTTCACGGTCAAGCTCACGCAGGACTACTGCCCCACGCCCACGCTGTGCTGGTCGGTGGCGCACGACGCCGCCGCGGTGGGCGGCATCATGCTCACCAGCTCGCACAACCCCGCTGAGTACCTGGGCGTCAAGCTGCGCATGGCCGACGGGGGCGCCTCTCCCAAGGAATTCACCGACGTCGTGGAATCCGTCATGGAGGAATCAGCCTCTCCCGAGCCCTACGACGGCAACCCCGCCATCGCCGCGCTCGCCAAGCTCGACATCGCCGACGTGCGCGACGCCGTGCAGGCCAACCCCGACAATCCGGGCGGTGCCATCGCCTCCCTCGTTCCCGTGGAAATGGCCGACACCAAGCCGGTCGAAGTGGTCGACCTCATGACCCCCTACCTCGAGGCGCTGCAGGCGCTCGTCGACGTCGAGGCCATCCGCAGTGCCGGGCTCCATGTGGTCGTCGACCCGCTGTACGGCGCCGGGCGTGGCCATCTTGCCGAGCTGCTTCGCGGAATGGGCGTCGAAGTCATGGAAATCAACAACGCTTGCGACCCGACGTTCGACGGGCTGCACCCCGAACCCATCCCGCCGTGGGTCGACCGCGGCCTTGCGAAGGTTGCCGAAGAGAAGGCCGACGCGCTGTTCATCAACGACGGCGACGCCGACCGCATCGGCGCCGGCGACAGCCAAGGCAACTTCGTCAACCCGCACCGCATCATCACGCTGGTCACCAAGCACATGCACGACCGCGGCGAAACCGGCCGCGTCGTGTCCACCGTCACCGCGTCCGCGCTGCTCGAGCGCCTGTGCCGCAAGCTGGGGCTGGAATTCGTCAGCACTCCCGTGGGCTTCAAGTGGATCTATGGCGAGATGTCCAAGGGCGGCGTCATGGTCGGCGGCGAGGAATCCGGCGGCATCGGGCTTCCCGGCCACGTCAAGGAACGAGACGGCCTGCTCATGGCGCTTCTGCTCACGGAAATGATGGCGCAGTCCGGCAAGGACCTCGGCACGCTGGTGCAGGAGATGCTCGACGACCTGGGAACCTTGGAGTTCGCGCGCCGCGGCCTAACAGTCACCGACGAGCAGATGCGCGTCTTCCGCGAGGAAACCATCCCCAACGCGAACCCCTTCGACATCAACGGGCGCGCAGTGGTGGGGGTCGACCGCCGCGACGGCGTGAAGCTTCTTCTGGAAGGCGACGCCTGGGTGATGATGCGTCCCAGCGGCACCGAGCCGCTCGTGCGCATCTATGCCGAGGCCGAAACCGTCGACGCAGTGAACCAGCTGCTCGACTGGGCAGAAAAAGTGGTCGTTACGCCAGCCTAGCAAATCCTGGGAAGCTGTTCTCCTACAAGCATGTCAAGGATGCGCTTGCTTCCAAGGGCGGTGCGCAGGTAGACCTTGGGGCCGCGTCCGGCTTCGGATGCATCGACGCGCTCTCCAACCTCGCCGACGATCGCGGCGTCGTGCCCGTACTTGCTGGCCTTCATGGCGGCAAGCGCAGCGTCGGCCTCGTCGCGTGCCACCACGCACACCATCTTGCCTTCGTTGGCCACCTGCATGACGTCGTAGCCAAGCATCTCGCAGGCTCCCAGCACCACGGGCTTCACGGGGATGTCCGACTCGTTCACCGTCATGCCGCATCCGCACTGCTCGGCCAGTTCGTTAAGCGTCGAGGCGATTCCCCCACGGGTGGGGTCGCGGAAGCATCGCACGTTGGGTGCGGCTTCCAGCACGGCCGCTATCAGATGGTTCAACGGCGCGGCGTCGCTTTCCACGTCGGCCTGGAAGTTCAGCCCCTCCCGGCAGCTCATGATGGTGATGCCGTGGTCGCCCAGCGTGCCTGTCACAAGCACCGCATCGCCCGGTTGGCAAAGCTGGCCGCCAAGCTTCACGCCCGGCGCCAGCACGCCCACGCCGCTGGTGTTGATGAAGATCCCGTCGCCGTGCCCGCGGTTCACCACCTTGGTGTCGCCCGTCACGACGCGCACGCCGGCCTCGTCGGCGGCCTCGCGCACCGACGCGCATATGCGCCGCAGGTCGTCCATCGGGAAACCTTCCTCCAAGATCATCCCCAGGCTGAGCCACTTGGGACAGGCTCCGCTCGTGGCCACGTCGTTCACGGTTCCACACACCGCAAGGCGTCCTATGTCGCCTCCGGGGAAGAAGTGCGGGGTCACCACGAACGAGTCGGTTGAGAACGCCAGGCGGCTCCCGCCTTCGCCTCCCTTGCTGAGCCCGTCAGGCGACGAAGCCCCAAGTTCCAGAACCGCCGCGTCGTTGCCTTCGGCCAGCTCGGGCGACCCGTAGGCGTCGAAGAACACCTCGTCGATGATGCGCTTCATCATCGAGCCGCCGCTGCCGTGGCCCAACATTACCTGTTCGTCGCTTGCAGTCATGGCGGTTATCCTTCGGTCGCGGCCAGCACCAGCTTGCCGTTTTTCACGCCTTTGGTCCCAAGGATCATGTTGGCTATCGTCTGCACCAGCTCTGATTCGCCGCGCAGCACGATAACCTCCAGGCAGATGTGCGAGTTCACGTGCACATGCATGGTCGAGACGATGTTGTCGAAGCAGTCGTGCTGTATCTGGTGCAGCTTGTTCTGCAGGTCGCTGGAATGATGGTCGTACACAATGGTCAGCGTCCCCATCACAACGATGCCCGGCATGGTCGAACGCGATTCCACCAGCGCCTCGCGCACCAGGTCGCGGATGACCTCGCTGCGGTTCTTCGCAAGCCCGCGCCTGGCTACCAGCTGGTCGAAGTCCATCAGCAGGCTTTCCGGCATCGCCACGGAGAAGCGCATGAGGTCGTCCGCGCGGCCTCTTCCGCCTGCGGCCGCCATGTCGCCGGTCGTGCCCGCGTTGACGGCCATGTTCCCCGCGTGCTTGTTCTCGCCGGGCGTTATCGTGACCGTGTGCCCCATGCGCTAGACCAGCTCGACCGAAACGCCGGGGGCTGAAGCCGCGTCGTCCTCGATGGCGTCCTTCGCCTCGTCGAGCTTGGCGCGAACGTCGTCAAGAAGGGCCTGGGCCTCGTGAAGCTTCTCCGAAACAGTGGCGAACCCTGCGTCTCCGGCCGTGTGGGCCAGGTTGTGCGCCCAGCGGCGCTCCAGCTTGCAGTGGTCGTCGATCTGCTCGATCATCAGCTCAAGCTGTCCGGTGTTGACTCCGTTGGTGCACATGGCTCCTCCTTGCGTATTTGCACACATATATATAGATGCGGTCGCAATATAATCGTTATATTGCTGTTCGGCGGCTCTTGCAAGCGAGGCTCGCCGACGTTGTTCAGGGACGGTGTGATTCTATCAGCCAATGGTAACATCAGGCAACATGCAGGGCGCATCGAAGCCCGCAGCGGCGGGCGGGGGCAACTCCTACGAGTTCAACGCAAGGGGAGTGCTGCAGCTTTACGGCGACTTCATAGAAGGAACCCCGAACTGCACGCTGGCGGTGCTCTCCAAAGGCCCGCTTTCCGTCGAGGCCCGCGCTGCCTTCCAGGCATCCGCCGAGCGCCTGGGATTCGGGAAGGACGCCTGTGCCTGGGTCGTTCTCGAATGCGATGCCGGGGAGCTGGGGGCAAGCGACGTGCTGTCGGTCATCGAAGGCCTCGACCCCGGCGCTGTCGTGGCCGCCGACTCGCATGCCGCATCGTGCGTGTCGGCCGCCTACTCCGCGTCGTTCAAGCTAGATGCCGCCAATCGTGCAGGCTGCCGCACGGTGGTGGCCCTGGCGGACTTCGAAGGCGCGCTGCACGACGACGCCGCCAAGCGCAAGGCCTGGGCCGCCCTGAAAAAGCTCTCTCGCTGAGCGGCGCACAGGAGGGCGGAAGCATCCGTCGCGAATCCGCTTGCGAGGCTGCGGTGCGGGTTTTTGCGGAGACGGGGT
>CABVEH010000052.1 GCA_902497215.1 uncultured Eggerthellaceae bacterium
CGCTCCGCTCGGCCCCGAGACCAAGGCGCGGCTGGAGAAGGAGCACGACGCGTACGCCGCACAGGCCGAGCGCATGCGGGAGAACGTGGCGGCAGGGCGCTTGCCGTTCTAGCAGTTCGACCAGCCCCGCCGAGGCGGGGCTTTTTCTGCAGGAGGTACCATGGTCAAGACGAAGGCGGCATTCAAGGCCCTGCGCGAGGAATGCGGGCTGTCCCAGCAGGACGTGGCCGACGAGGCCGAAGTCACCCTGTCGTCGGTCAAAAAATGGGAGAACCCGCGTTACGACTCCAACCAGCCGCCCGGAGATGTCTGGCTTTGGTTGCTTGAAATGCGCGACGAGCTGGAAGAGGAGGCCCGCGCGTCGTGCGCGAAGCTGCTGTCGATGCACCGAGGGGACGGCGCGCCGTTCGTGACGTACTACCGCACGCAGGAGCAGCTCGATGCCGCCCAGCTGCCCTGCGGGCTGGACAGGCCGGTGGGTTACGTCAACGCCACCACCAGGAGAGCGGTGCAGCTCTTGCGCGAGGCCCACGTGGACGTGGATGTTCTCTACCCCGAGCAACGGGAGTTCGTCTACGCCGAGAGCCTGGGTTAGTACGTCAACCTCTGCCCCGGGTAGATCACGTAGGGTTCCGCGATGCCGTTCTTGCTCGCGATCGTCTGCCACCTGACCCCTAGCTTCTGCCCGATGCCGGACAGCGTGTCGCCCTTGACCACCGTGTAGATGCGGCTGCCGTTGATGGCGTCCTTGACCTCCTGGGCACGCTTCCCCAGCGCGATGGAGCGTATGGGGTCGTTGCCCCACTTACCCGCCCAGACCTCCGCCACCAGCTCCTCCACCGGCGCGCGGTCGATGTGGTTGATGGCGTCCTGCACCTCCTGGTAGCGGGAGCCGAGTGCCGCCTTGCGGGCGTCGTCAGCGCCGTAAGCGTCCTGCATGGTGTTCGCGACCAGTGTCAGCAATGGGATGTTCGCGACCGAGGTGTCGGCAGGTTTCGGCGTAGGCACCGGCAACGCCTCGCCCACCGCCGCGTAGGCCATCCACTGCTCGGCCGTGATGTAGCACTTGTTGAGGTCGAGGTCGGCACCCCAGCCCTCCAGGCGGCCGTGCCCGGTGTACTGGCGTATGTCACAAGCAGGGTCGCCCTCGGCCCAGGGGGTGGCCTGCCAGCCGTGGACGGTCTTGTCGCTGGCATAGCGGGCCATCCAGCTTATGCAGCCGTTCCTCGTGACCAGCGCCCATGGGTAAGATGCCCTGGAGCAGTAGACAGCGATGGCGCTCACGTGGGTGCGGGCGAACACGGCCTTGATAAGCTCCTCCAGGTACGATTCTTTCTTCCAGGCTCCGTTCTGCTCCTTCTCCCAGTCCAAGGCGACCAGCACACGCCCGAGGTAGGGGCGTATGGTGCGCACGAAGTTGTCGGCCTCGGCTTCGACCCCTTGGCCGCCGATGTAGTGATAGACGCCTGCAAGGCGTCCTAGGCTCAACGTCTGCTCGATCTGGTCATAGAACGACGGAGACAGGTAGTCCGAGCCTTGGGTGGCCTTGACTATAACGCCGTCGAGGTCGGGAATCGCAGAGAGTCTGATTCCGCGTTGATGGTTGGACACGTCGAGCACGTTGCTCACTGCTCCACCTCGCTTTCGGGGCCGTACGTCACGATGTTGTACATTGGCTTGTCGGCGACCTGCAGCACGTCCTGCTGCGGGGTGTTGACGATGACGGGCTGCGTGCGCTCGACCACTACGGTGACGGCTGCGCCCAGGATGACGGCCCCGAGCGCAAGAAAACACGCGGCCACGGCCCAGGGAGAGGGCCTGTCGTCTTTACCGGCCACTGTATTTCCTGATAGCTTCCTCGGCCTTGTCGGCAAGCGCCTGGTTCTTTTTGGCCACATCCACCTTGCCATTCGCCTTGATCTCGTCCAGGAGCAGCTGCGCCTCCTGCGCGGCCTCGGTGACGTTGTTGTTCTTCCACCAGGCCCAGAGCAGCATTGCAAGGCCCAGCGCCGAGACGATGACGTTGTATGTCAGCGACCAGTCGAGCGCCCAGCCGAACACGGCCGCAACGGACAGGATGAGCGTCACCGCCAATCGCGCGAATGCGATGATTGTCTGCGAGTTGAGTTCGTTCATGATGGTTCCTTTCCCTAGCTTGGATACGATTTCATCTGCATCACGTCCTCGTAGAGGGCCGTGCGGGTGCCGTTCCCTCCGAGGCCGTGGTATGCCTTGTACTTGCGCTCGAAAGCCGCCTTCTCCGCCGGGGTCGCATATCCCTGCTTGACCAGGCGGGCGTGCTCCTTGTCGAGCATGTCCCCCAGGATCTCGCGCAGGGCGGCGTTCTGGGCGTCCTGGAGGGCCTTGAGCTTCTGAAGCTCGGACTTCATCTCGTCCGACTCCTCCAAATGACACACGAGGTCGGTATGCTCGTGGGCCACGGCGCGGGTCTTCCTGTAGGCCGCCATGAGGCCCTTGCCCGCCGCGCCTATCACGCCGCCCACGACCAAGAGCACCACCCCTGAGATGATGCCCGGTGCCGCCGCTGCAAAGAACTCCATCCGGCTTGTTCCTTTCCTTCGATGCTTTCATTCTGTCCAGGGTGTCGCTACCACGACGAAAGGAGCCATCATGGCAACCGCAATCACCGCAGATCAGGCGATCAACATGACCATCGGGGAGATAACGTCCGAGCACTACCTCCCGGAGAAGCGCAAGCGCCGCAAGCCCAACACCGTGTACGGCTACGAGTCGTCGATAAACCTCCACGTGCTCCCGAAGTGGGAGGGGCGCGCCATAGGCTCGATCACCCACGACGAGGTGCAGGTGTGGGCCGATGAGCTGTCGCAGACCGACGCGCACGTAGGGGGAGCCGAGAAGGCGTACAAGTGCCTGCGCCAGATCATCCGCTGGGCGATGGACAAGTGGGGCATCCTCATGGTCGACCCCACGCGCAAGATAGAGTTCGCCCGGAAGAAGGCCCACCAGCCAGCCGTGCTGACGCAGAGGCGGCTTAAGAAGCTCATCCGGGGGCTGGTCGGGTGCGCCCACGAGGCCACCGGCATCATCCAGGCGGCCATAGGGTGCAGGCCATCGGAGAACTACTACATCCACTGGGAGTGGATCAACTGGCGAACCGGCTGCATCCACATCGGAGGGTCGCTGCACGAACTGCCAGGGAACCTCTACGAGTCCGAGACCAAGACGGCCAAGGGCGACCGCGACGCGTGGCTCGCGCCCTGGGCGCTGGACAGGCTCCACGACATATGGGTGTCGTTAGGCAGGCCGAAGGGCCGCATCATAGGCGACGCGAAGCCCAGCAAGGTGTTCCGCACATTGAAACGCTGGGCCGAGAAGCACAAGCTGCCCTGGGTGGGGATGCGCAACCTGCGCCACACCTGGGGGACGATTGCGGCGAAGAACAATCCCATCGAGGCCGTGAGCGCCATGATGGGGCACAGCAACATACAGACGACGTACAGGTACTACTACCAGTTGACGCTGGCCACGATTCGCAAGGTGCAGCGCAAGGTGGCGCGCTCCATCCTGGGCAAGACCAGCGACGACATGTACAAGGGCATCAACATTGTGGTGCACAGGTTCGACGACGTGCCTTTGGCTGCTTAGGATTCCATATCTTTAAAAGTTTCGCCCTTGCGCTTTTGGTACGGATCGAGCCTTGACGTGTCAGCAACGCCAAACGACATAGCGCGCATCGACATAAGCGGCGGAGGGGCTGCTGGCGTCATCGGGCTCGTGATTGGCGGTCCGAATGCGGGGAAGCTGTACGTCAGCTACCGCAACAGCGAAAACGACACATGGCACGAAAGGTACATCTGACATTCCATATCCCTAGAAGTAGCGAGCATCGAGAACACTACCAATCGAATCGCTTTCGGAGGGAACGTGGCAGCATTCAACCCGATCGTCTACGACGCAGGATTCGAGCTGAAAGCAATTCATGTCAACGGTACCACGTACGAGGCAACCTTCGATGCTGATGGAGTCAAGCTGTTCAAGAACGGCTCGCTTGTATGGAGTAAGTAATCTGGCTTTGACATTCCATAAATCAAACCATTGAGTCAGAGGTCTCTCCCCTCCCGGAATGGACGTTGAGCAACGCGTACAAGACCTTCCAGGCGAAGCGGAAGGGCTACAACGTCGAGCTTAGGTTCCACCTGCTGCGCAGCTCGAACTACGGCGTCAACGTGCTCGTAGGCACGCTGCCCGAGCAGTTCCGGCCCCCGAACGTGATAGAGGCGTACATCTCCGCGCTTTCGGACACCTCCCTCATCGGAGGGGCCAACGTGCAAGTTAATCCTGACGGGACGGTATACGCTTCGACTTCCATGGCAAGCGCACGGTGGCTGATAGGCACCGTAGGCTATCTGCGCTAGGACGGCTTCTTCATGTACGCCACAGCCCCGTATAGCCGCACGTTGGCCGGGGATGACGACGAGTTGAACGCCAGCACGTCGAGCCTGCCCAAAGACGCGTCGTAGCCATTGAGCCGCACGACGGAGTTGTCGAAGACGGCCACTTTCATAACTCCAAGCAGCACGCATCCGTCCGGGATGGTTAGGCTCGTTTCTATCCAATGCTCGCCTGGTTGCACCGTCACAATCTGGTTGATCCGATCTTGCTTTATGGAATGCTATTTGACCCATGCCCATCCACCATCGGTATTGTCTGCGTTTATGTTCTGCAGCTTGATATCGTCTCTAGTGACATACAGTATCTGACTGATGCCATCTGAGCATTTCCAGCGAACTACGAATGCCGTCTTTCCACCGCTTGGAGCTAATCCGATCTGTGCGATGCCATCGCTGCCTGTGAATATCTTGGCTACGTGCTGAAGGGTTGGAAGTATTGAGCATATGGAATCCTAAGCGGCCATGGCCAGGCCTTCTGGCGTCGGGAACTTTACGATCACGCCCTTGTACATATCGTCGCAAGTCTTTCCGAGGACAAGCCGCGAGAACTTCCGCTGGGCGCGTCGCTTCGCCGCATCGGATATAGCCATGTAGTACCTGTAGCACGTGTTAACGTCAGTGTGCCCAAGCATCGCGGCAGCGTGCTCGATCGGAACGCCGGCATGAATGGCCAGCGTCGCCCAGGTGTGCCTGAGGTTGCGCATTCCGACCCATGGCAGACGGTTCGCCTCGGCCCACCGCTTCAGCGCCCTGAACACTTTGCTCGGCTTTGCCATGCCGATGATTCGGCCCCTGGGCCTGCCTCGCTCCACCCAGATGTCGTGCAGCCTCTCCAAGGCCCATGCAGGGAGGTACAGGTCGCGCTCCGACTTGGCAGTTTTCGTTGGACCGACATACACGCCAGATGGAAGCTCGTGAAGCGAGCGTCGTATCGACACCATGCCGGTGCGCCAGTTGATGTCCTCCCAATCGAGCGCATAGTTCTCGCTGGGCCGCGTACCCAAGGCCGCCTGGACAACCAAGGTAGGCTCGAACTTGCACCCGACGAACCCCCGGATCATGCGCTTCAGCCGCCTCTGCGTGAGCGTATCTGGCTTGTAGATCGGTTTGCGCGGCATCTCGACATGCTGCGTGACCTCAACTATGAGCAACGACCACTTGGCCATCGACCATCGGACGATCTGACGCAGACACTTGTAGGCCTTCTCGGCACCGCCCACACCGGCCTCGGTCTGTGCGAGCTCATCCACCCATGCCTGCACCTCGTCGTGCGTGATGTCGGACAGAGTGCGCTTACCCCATTTAGGGATGACGTGCAGCTTGATCGAAGACTTGTACCCGTAAACGGTGTTCTTCTGTTTACGCTTCGCCTTCTCCGGTAGGTAGTGGCCGAGCGCGATTATCTCGATCGGCATGCGCAAAACCTGATCTGCCGTGATGGCCATGATGGCTCCTTTCGTTGTTAATACGACTGCCTGAATCGTATTAGCAACGTGCATATAGAAGCCGATATCTGTGCAAATCGCATAGATGGCACCCGACACAACCAACCAACGAAAGGGGAAACAATGGAAGGAATTTCAATACCGTGGCAGCCCATCTTGCTCATCGTCGTGCTCATGCTGCTCGACATCATCACCGGCTTCGCCGGCGCAGCAAAGCAAGGCGTGATCAATTCCGGCAAGATGAGGGAGGGCCTTTGGCACAAGTCCGGCTTTGTCGGCCTCGTAATCCTGGCGATTGTATGGGAGGTGGTTGTCCTCTGGATCAACTTCGACTCCATCGCCAAGGGCGCAGGAGCCATCATCCCGGAATTTCCGGCCGTGTCCGCCATTTGTGCATTCGTCGCATTGATTGAGCTGGTTTCCATCGTAGAAAACCTATGTGTGCTCAATCCCCAGATAGCGTCGCTGCCTTTCGTGAAGCAACTTAAGGCCCATGATTCCGACGAGCTAGGCACGATTGTCGGAACCGTTAACGAGAGCGAATCCAGCGATGAAGCCTAGGGACGCACTCTGGCTGGCTGCATGCTTCCTCGCGCTTGTCGCAGTCATCCTGTCTGCCGCAATCACCGTCATGGTGAAGCGCACCCAACCGACGATCGTTGATGTCCCGCAGCAGGACATGCTGCAGGTTGTCGACACGCCAATGTACAACATCGTGACCTATGGGCCGGAAAGCGAGGTCGATTATGGCTAAACCGAACGAGGTGGCCGTGCGCCTCATGACGCACCTCTGCGAGCACGACTGGCACGGTTACACCATGGACATGGCAGGGCGCCAGGGCGACGGCGAAGGGGTCTGCCCCGTCGAGGTCGACGGGCGCGTCTACGAGCTGCAGCAAGGCGATCGCGACTGCTCCAGCGCGACCATCGAGTGCTGGAAGCTGTCTCTCGTGGGCACTCCCAAGCAGGGCGCCCTGGACGCCGCTATGAACACCCGAAACATGCGCAAGGTGTTCGTTAATTCCGGGCTGTTCGAATGGCATCCCATGGGCGACGGGTTCGTGGCCCAGCCCGGCGATGTGTACCTGGCCGAAGGCAAGCACACCGCCATGTGCATATCGGCCGTGCCGGACATGCTAGGCGAGTTCAGCTTGAACGAGTTCGGCGGCGCATACGGCGGCAAGGTCGGCGACCAGACCGGCCGAGAGAGCCGCATCCGCAAGTATTACAACTACCCATGGGACGGCATCCTGCATTACACAGGAGGCGACGTTGGCGCCGCGCCCGGCGTGGCCACCAAGCCTCATGCTGTGCGCTACCGCGTCAAGACCGCCGAGGACGGCTGGCTGCCATGGATGGTGGGCCTTAGGTCCCAAGACGGCTCTGGCGAGGACGGACACGCAATCATCGATTTCGAATGGGAGGCGCCAGCGGGCTCGTGGTTCTGGCTGACGCACGACGGCAAGTTTCTGCTCCGGAACGAACACAACGAGTCGGGGTACCCTCTTACCGGCATTACCTTGTACTACGCCACGCCCCAGCCTGAATCGACGGGCTATTTCAAGGCCAAATACAGGGTCGCTCCGATCGGAAAAGACTACCTGAAGTGGGAATATGACGACGAGGATGACGGCGCCGGCGGTGCTGGAGTCATCGACCGTCT